>NZ_JBHFJB010000043.1:0-8590 GCF_057334555.1 Pseudomonas sp. AGC41 | reverse complement strand
GCTGCACAGCAGCCCCAAAAGCAGCGACTCAATTCACCTGTCGCACCGAGGTGCCAGGTTCGGGGATTGCTTCGCAACCCAGCGGGAGCAAGCTCCCTCACCACAAAGGCACTCTCGGCACGGATCCAGGTAATCCAGCGCTTTTAGCCCGCGCCTTTTTCCTGCCGATACAAGCTGTTACTGTACAGGCCATAACAGCCCAAGCCGCCTGGATCGGATCTCAGACTTGATACGTCCCCTCCTCCTGTTCCTGATCAGCCTGGCCTTGAGCTACCCCGCCGGCGCCACCATCAGCGAAAGCCATGGCTATGCGCAGTTCGGCACGCTCAAGTACCCGGCCAGATTCACCCACTTCGACTGGGTCAACCCGCAAGCGCCCAAGGGCGGTACGTTGCGGGTCATGGCATTTGGCACCTTCGACACACTCAATCCGTATACCTTCAAGGGCAGCAGCCCGGTCTCCACGGCAAATTTCCTGCAATACGGCATCAATGAATTGAACGAGCCGTTGATGGTTGGCACCGGCCAGTACGCACCGTCCGGCGACGAACCGACGTCGAGCTACGGCCTGATCGCCCGATCCGTGGAATACAGCGAGGACCGTAGCTGGGTGGTGTTCAACCTGCGGCCGGAGGCGCGGTTCCATGACGGCGTGCCGATCACCGCCTATGACGTAGCGTTTTCTTATAAGACGCTGCTCAAGGAAGGTCATCCGCAATACCGCACCAACCTGCAGGAAGTGCTGCGGGTCGATATCCTCAATCCGCTGAAAATCCGCTTTGTATTCAAGCGTGCGGGCAATCCCTTGCTGATCCTGCGCCTCGGGGAACTGCCGGTGCTGCCCCAGCACTACTGGAAAGACCGCGACTTCAAGGCGACCACCTTCGAGCCTCCCCTGGGCAGCGGCCCTTACCGCATCACCAAGGTGCAGCCCGGTCGCCAGTTGGTCTTCGAACGGGTCAAGGACTACTGGGGCAAGGACCTGCCGGTCAATCGCGGCAAATACAATTACGACCGTATGCTCGTCGAGTTCTACCGCGACAGCGAGGTCGCCTTCGAAGCGTTCAAGGCCGGTGAATTCGATATCTACATTGAACACCAGGCCAAGAACTGGGCCAACGGCTACAACTTCCCGGCGATCAACCGTGGCGATGTGATCAAGGCGCAGATTCCCCACCAGATTCCGACCCAGACCCAGGGTCTGTTCATGAACACCCGGCGCAGCACCTTCGCCGAGGTCAAGGTACGCGAAGCCCTGGGATTGATGTTCGATTTCGAATGGACCAACCGCACGTTATTCAGCGGTGCCTACAAACGCACTCTCAGCTATTACCCCAACAGTGAATTTTCTGCCACGGGCCTGCCCGTGGGCCACGAATGGCTGCTGCTCAAACCGTATCGTGAGCAATTGCCGCCGCGACTGCTGACCGAACCCTTCAGCCTGCCTCGCACCGACGGTCGCGGCATACCGCGCGAGACCTTGCGCAGGGCCTTGGGCCTGTTGAAGGAAGCCGGATGGACCCTTCACGGCCAACACTTGCTGAACGCCGACAAGCAGCCCTTGCGCTTTGAAATCCTGTTGGTGAACCCGAATCTGGAGCGCATCCTCCAGCCTTATGTCGAAAACCTCGCCAGCATCGGCGTCCAGGCCCGTCTGCGCACGGTGGACCGCGCTCAGTACAAGCAGCGCCTGGACCAGTTCGATTTCGACATGATCCTGCTGACCCTGAGCCAGACCCTCAGCCCGGGCCTTGAACAATGGCAGTATTTCCATTCCAGCCAGGTCGGGATCAAAGGCAGTAAAAATTATGCGGGCATTGCCAACCCCGTCGTCGATCACCTGCTGGAGAAGCTGCTCGCCGCCCAGACTCGCGACGAACAGGTCGCCGCCGGCAAGGCCCTGGACCGCGTGCTGCTCTGGCAGCATTACTGCATTCCCAACTGGTATCTCAATTATCATCGCCTGGCGTACCGCAACCGGTTCGCTTTCGTCACTACGCCGCCCTACACCCTGGGCCTGAGCGCATGGTGGCTGAAATCTTCGGAGAAAGATCAATGAAGCCTTTACGCGCCCTGCTTCTGCAGGCCGGCGGTCTGTTATTCGCCGGACTGGCCTGTGCCGCGCCGCAGCACGCCTTGACGTTGTACAACGAGCCGCCGAAGTACCCGGCCGATTTCAAGCATTTCGATTACGTGAACCCGGATGCTCCCAAGGGCGGAATATTCCGCCAGGGCGGGTTTGGCGGCTTCGACAGCCTCAACCCGTTTATCAGCAAAGGCGTACCGGCCGACGATATCGGCCTGATCTACGACACCCTGGCCAAGCAAGGCCTCGACGAGCCCTTTACCGAGTACGGCCTGATCGCCGAAAAGATCGAGAAGGCCCCGGACAATGGCTGGGTGCGCTTCTACCTACGCCCCGAAGCGCGCTTCAACGACGGTCATCCGGTGCGCGCCGAAGACGTCGTGTTCAGCTTCGAGACCCTGACCAGGGACGGCGCCCCGATGTTTCGCGGCTACTACAACGATGTCGCCGAAGTCGTCGCCGAGACGCCGCTCAAGGTCCTGTTCAAGTTCAAGCACACCAATAACCGCGAACTGCCGCTGATCCTCGGCCAATTGCCGGTATTGCCCAAGCACTGGTGGGCCAACCGCGACTTCAACAAGGGCAATCTGGAGATCCCCCTCGGCAGCGGCCCCTACCGGGTCACCGACGTGAAGGCGGGGCGTTCGATCCGCTACGAGCGCGTCAAGGATTACTGGGGCAAGGACTTGGCGGTCAATCGCGGTTTCTACAATTTCGACGTCCTGACCACCGATTACTACCGCGACAACACCGTGGCCGTAGAGGCGTTGAAAGCCGGGCAATTCGATTTCTGGCTGGAGATGGCCGCCAAGAACTGGGCCAACGCCTACAACATTCCCGCCGTCAGCGAAGGCCGCCTGATCAAGGAACAGATCCCCAACGGCAACCCCACCGGCATGCAGGGTTTTGTCTACAACCTGCGCCGCCCGATCTTCCAGGACGTGCGGGTGCGCCAGGCGTTGAGCCTGTTGCTGGACTTCGAATGGACCAACAAGCAGTTGTTCCACGGTGCCTACGCCCGCACCCGCAGCTATTTCGAGAACTCGGAAATGGCCGCGACCGGCCTGCCCGGCGAAGACGAATTGAAGATTCTCGAACCGCTGCGCGGCAAGATTCCGGAACAGGTCTTCACCGAAACCTTCCAGCCAACGGTCTGCGATGGCAGCGGCATGATCCGCGACCAGCAGCGCAAGGCCTATCAATTGCTGCAAGAGGCCGGCTGGCGCATCGTCGATGACAAGATGGTCGACGCCCAGGGCAAACCGGTGGTGCTGGAATTCCTCCTGGCCCAGACCGAATTCGAGCGGGTGCTGCTGCCCTTCAAGCGCAACCTGAGCGACCTGGGAATCGAGCTGGTGATTCGCCGCGTCGACGTGTCCCAGTACATCAACCGCGTGCGCTCCCGGGACTTCGATCTGGTGGTGGGCAGCTTCCCGCAGTCCAGTTCACCGGGTAACGAGCAGCGCGAGTTCTGGATGTCGGCTGCCGCGGACAAGCCGGGCAGCCGCAATACCATGGGCCTGAAGGACCCGGCCGTCGATCAGTTGGTAGAGCAGTTGATCAACGCCGATTCACGCAAGAGCCTGGTGGCTCATGCCCGGGCGCTGGACCGGGTGCTGCAGTGGGGCTACTACGTGATCCCGAACTGGCACATCAAGACCTGGCGCGTGGCCTACTGGAACCATATCGGCCACCCGAAAGTCACCCCGACCTACGACATCGGCACCACCACATGGTGGGTGAAGCCGGACGTCAAACCGGCCGACGAAGTGGAAAAACAAGTGATCGAGCAGCAAGTCGCCGCCCCTGTGAGCGTGGAGTAACCCGATGCTGGCTTATATTTTTCGGCGCCTGCTGCTCATCATCCCGACCCTGTTCGGCATCCTGCTGATCAACTTCGTGATCATCCAGGCCGCGCCCGGTGGGCCGGTGGAACAGATGATCGCCAAGCTCGAAGGTTTCGAAGGCGCTACCAGCCGCATCGCCGGCGGCGGCGCGGAAGTGTCGGTGGCCGGCTCGTCCTACCGCGGCGCCCAAGGCCTGGATCCGGCCCTGGTCAAGGAAATCGAGCGCATGTACGGCTTCGACAAGTCGGCCCCCGAACGCCTGTGGATCATGATCAAGAACTACGCCCGCCTGGACTTTGGCGACAGCTTTTTCCGCGACGCCAAGGTCATCGACCTGATCAAGGAAAAGATGCCGGTGTCGATCTCCCTCGGGCTGTGGAGCACGCTGATCATGTACCTGGTGTCGATCCCGCTGGGGATTGCCAAGGCGACGCGGCACGGCAGCCACTTCGACGTGTGGACCAGCTCGGCGATCATCGTCGGTTATGCGATCCCGTCGTTCCTGTTCGCCATCCTGCTGATCGTGGTGTTTGCCGGCGGCAGTTATTTCGACTGGTTTCCATTACGGGGGCTGACGTCGAACAATTTCGAAGAACTGAGCCTGGGCGGCAAGATCCTCGATTATTTCTGGCACCTGGCCTTGCCTGTCACCGCGCTGGTGATCGGTAACTTCGCCACCATGACCCTGCTGACCAAAAACAGCTTCCTCGATGAAATCAACAAACAGTACGTGGTCACCGCCAAGGCCAAGGGGCTGACGCGCAGCCGGGTGCTCTACGGGCATGTATTTCGCAACGCCATGCTGCTGGTGATTGCCGGTTTCCCTTCGGCGTTCATCGGGATTTTCTTTACCGGCTCGTTGCTGGTGGAAGTGATCTTCTCCCTCGACGGCCTCGGGTTGATGAGCTTCGAAGCCGCCATCAACCGCGATTATCCGGTGGTCTTCGGCACACTGTTCATCTTTACCCTGCTGGGGCTGGTAGTGAAACTGATCGGCGACCTGACCTATACCTTCGTCGATCCGCGTATCGACTTCGAAAGCCGGGAGCATTGAGATGAACCTCTCCCCTCTCAATCGCCGCCGTTTCGAACTGTTCAAGGCCAACAAACGTGGCTGGTGGTCGTTGTGGCTGTTCCTGTTCTTGTTCGTGCTCAGCCTGGGCGCCGAGCTTATCGCCAACGACAAGCCGCTGGTGGTGCACTATGACGACGGTTGGTATTTCCCGGCCCTCAAGCGCTACCCGGAAACCACGTTCGGCGGCGAATTCCCGCTGGAGGCCAACTACAAGAGCCCGTATATCCGCGAACTGCTGGCCGCCAAGGATGCCTGGGTGGTGTGGGCACCGATTCCGTTCAGCTACCAGAGCATCAACTACGACTTGAAAGTCCCGGCCCCGGCGCCGCCCTCCTCGGTGAACTGGCTCGGCACCGACGACCAGGGCCGCGATGTGCTGGCGCGGGTGATATACGGATTCCGCATTTCGGTGCTGTTCGCGCTCACGTTGACGGTGCTCAGTTCGATCATCGGGGTGATCGCCGGTGCGTTGCAGGGCTTCTATGGCGGCTGGGTAGACCTGGCCGGCCAGCGCTTCCTGGAAATCTGGTCCGGGCTACCAGTGCTCTACCTGCTGATCATCCTCGCCAGCTTCGTCCAGCCGAACTTCTGGTGGCTGCTGGGCATCATGCTGCTGTTTTCTTGGATGAGTCTGGTGGATGTGGTGCGCGCTGAGTTCCTGCGCGGGCGCAACCTCGAATACGTGCGCGCCGCGCGGGCGCTGGGCATGCAAAATGGCGCGATCATGTTCCGCCATATCCTGCCCAACGCCATGGTCTCGACCATGACCTTCATGCCGTTCATCCTCACTGGCGCCATCGGCACCCTCACCGCCTTGGATTTCCTCGGTTTCGGTCTGCCGGCCGGCGCGCCATCCCTCGGCGAGCTGGTGGCCCAGGGCAAGTCCAACCTGCAGGCGCCCTGGCTGGGCATCAGCGCATTCGCCGTGCTGGCGATCATGCTGAGCCTGTTGGTGTTCATCGGCGAGTCCGCTCGCGATGCCTTCGATCCGAGGAAATGAAATGAATCAGGACAATCTGATCGAAGTCCGCGACCTGGCGGTGGAATTCATCGTTGGCGAACGCCGCCAGCGCGTGGTCGAGGGCGTCAGCTTCGACATCAAGCGCGGCGAAACCCTGGCTCTGGTGGGTGAAAGCGGCTCGGGCAAATCGGTGACGGCCCATTCGATCCTGCGCTTGCTGCCCTACCCGCTGGCCCACCACCCGACCGGGACCATCCAGTACGCCGGCCAGAATCTGCTGGGCCTCAAGGAAAAGACCATCCGCCATATCCGGGGCAACCGGATCGCGATGATTTTCCAAGAGCCGATGACCTCCCTGAACCCGTTGCACTGCATTGAAAAACAGCTCAATGAAGTGCTCGGCATCCACAAGGGCCTGACCGGCAAGGTCGCCACCCGGCGCTCCCTTGAGCTGCTGGAACTGGTTGGCATCCCCGAACCGCACAAACGGCTCAAGGCGTTGCCCCACGAACTGTCCGGCGGCCAGCGTCAGCGGGTGATGATCGCCATGGCCCTGGCCAATGAGCCGGAATTGCTCATAGCCGACGAACCGACCACCGCGCTGGACGTCACCGTGCAGCTGAAAATCCTCGATCTGCTCAAGGATTTGCAGGCGCGTCTGGGCATGTCGCTGCTGCTGATCAGCCACGATTTGAACCTGGTGCGAAGAATTGCGCATCGCGTATGTGTCATGCAGCGTGGTTGCATCGTCGAACAGGCATCGTGCGCAGAGTTGTTCCGCGCGCCGCAACATCCGTACACTCGGGAATTGCTGGCCGCCGAGCCCAGCGGCAACCCGGCGACCAACGTGGTCGGCCCGCCGCTGCTGGAGGTCGAGGACCTGAAAGTCTGGTTCCCGATCAAGAAAGGCCTGTTCAAGCGCACGGTGGATTACATCAAGGCCGTGGATGGGATCCGCTTCAGCCTGCCCCAGGGCCAGACCCTGGGCATCGTCGGCGAAAGCGGGTCGGGTAAATCCACGCTGGGGCTGGCGATCCTGCGGTTGATCGGCAGCCAGGGCGGGATCCGCTTCGAGGGCAAGCAGCTCGACAGCCTGTCGCAGCAGCAGGTCCGGCCGTTGCGCCGGGAGATGCAAGTGGTGTTTCAGGACCCGTTCGGCAGCCTGAGCCCGCGGATGTGTGTAAGCCAGATCGTTGGCGAAGGGCTGCGGATCCACAAGATCGGCACCGCAGCCGAACAGGAACAAGCGATAATCGCGGCATTGAAGGAGGTAGGCCTGGACCCGGAAACCCGGAACCGCTACCCCCACGAATTTTCCGGAGGGCAACGGCAGCGCATCGCCATTGCCCGGGCCCTGGTGCTCAAGCCGGCGTTGATTCTGCTGGACGAACCAACGTCGGCCCTGGACCGTACCGTGCAACGCCAGGTGGTGGAGCTGTTGCGGTCGCTGCAAACCAAGTACAACCTGACGTACCTGTTTATCAGCCATGACCTGGCTGTCGTCAAAGCGCTGAGCCACCAGCTGATGGTGGTCAAGCATGGCCAAGTGGTCGAACAAGGTGATGCCCGCAGCATATTCGCCGCGCCGCAGCACCCCTATACACAGCAGTTGCTGGAGGCCGCTTTCCTGGCCCCGACAACTGCCGAATAACCTGAAAGAGGAGCAACACATGGGTTTTCTCGCCGGTAAGCGCGTACTGATCGTCGGTGTCGCCAGCAAGCTGTCCATCGCATCCGGCATCGCTGCCGCCATGCATCGCGAGGGCGCTGAGCTTGCCTTCACTTATCAGAACGACAAACTCAAGGGTCGTGTCGAAGAGTTCGCGCAAGGCTGGGGTTCGAGCCCTGAGCTGTGCTTCCCGTGCGACGTGGCCAGCGATGAAGAAATCGCCAAGGTCTTCGAAGAATTGAGCAAGAAGTGGGATGGCCTGGACTGCATCGTGCACTCCGTGGGCTTCGCCCCGGGCGACCAGCTGGACGGCGACTTCACCGAAGCCACCACCCGCGAAGGTTTCCGCATTGCCCACGACATCAGCGCCTACAGCTTCGTGGCCCTGGCCAAGGCCGGTCGCGAGATGATGAAAGGCCGCAACGGCAGCCTGTTGACCCTGTCGTACCTGGGTGCCGAGCGCACCATGCCGAACTACAACGTCATGGGCATGGCCAAGGCCTCCCTGGAAGCTGGCGTTCGCTACCTGGCCGGCTCCCTGGGCCCGGACGGCACCCGCGTGAACTGCGTATCGGCCGGCCCGATCCGCACCCTCGCCGCTTCCGGCATCAAGAACTTCCGCAAGATGCTGGCCGCCAACGAAGCGCAAACCCCGCTGCGTCGCAACGTCACCATTGAAGAAGTCGGCAACGCCGGCGCCTTCCTGTGCTCGGACCTGGCGTCGGGCATCAGCGGTGAAATCATGTACGTGGACGGCGGCTTCAACACCACCGCGATGGGCAATATCGAAGAGTAATCTTCCACGCTGCAATAGAAACGCCGCTTGCCCTGGAAAGGCCAAGCGGCGTTTTGTTATGCCCTGCAAAATCACCCGTGGAGCGAGTCTGCTCGCGAAGGCGGTGGGTCAGTCGCTGTAGATGCTGAATGGGCTGGCCTCTTCGCGAGCAGGCTC
>NZ_JBHFJB010000042.1:0-11438 GCF_057334555.1 Pseudomonas sp. AGC41 | reverse complement strand
CCACAAAACACCGTGCGTTATTTTTGCTGGCGATAACTCTGCACCGCCGCTCCCAGCACCACTGCCCCAGCCGCAATCGCCAGCCAGAAACCACTGCGCGCACCATACGTATCCACCAGCCAACCCGAGCCGGCCGCGCCGATGGCCACGCCGATGCTCAGCCCGGTCACCAGCCAGGTCAGGCCTTCGGTGAGCCGCGCCGGCGGCACGATGCGTTCTACCAGGGCCATGGCGACGATCAGCGTCGGCGCGAAGAACAACCCCGCGACAAATACCGCCAGCGACAGCCCGAGGATATTGCTCGCCAACAACAGCGGCAGCGTGGTGACTGCCGTCGCCACCCCGCCGTACAGGAACAATCGTGGCAACGGCAGTTTCGAGCGCAGCGCGCCGAACGCCAGGCCGGCCAGGCATGAGCCGATGGCATAGACCGACAGCACGATGCTCGCCGCCGCCGGTTGCCCCTGGTGTTGGGCGAACGCCACGCTGACCACGTCCACCACCCCGACGATGACGCCCATGGCGATCATCAACAGCAGCAGCAATAGCACGTCGCTTGAGCCGATGATCGAGCCTTGGTGATGCGCCTGATGCGGGTGCACCGGCGGCTCGGTGCCGCGCTGCAGGACAAACGCCGTCACGCCGATCGCCAGCAGCAACACCGAGGCCAGCGGACCCGCCTCCGGGAACGCCACCACACACAACCCCACCGACAACGGCGGTCCGACGATGAAGCAGACCTCGTCCAGCACCGACTCCAGCGCATAGGCAGTTCGCAGCTGCGGCTGGCCGCGATACACCTCGGTCCAGCGCGCCCGCACCATCGCCGACATGCTGGGCATGCAACCGGCCAGCGCGGCGAACAGGAACAGCGTCCACTGGGGCGCCTGCAAGCGCGTGCACAACAGCAGCATCAGCAACGCCCCACCGCCCAGCAGCGCCGCTAATGGCAAGACTCGCCCCTGGCCAAAACGGTCGACCAGCCGCGACACCTGCGGCGCGCAGAACGCCGTCGCCAAGGCAAACGTCGCCGCCACCGCGCCGGCCAATCCGTAGCCACCCTTGAGCTGCGCAAGCATGGTGATCACGCCGATCCCGGTCATCGATATCGGCATGCGCGCGATCATTCCCGCCAGCACGAAGCCACGGCTGCCAGGGGCGCTGAACAGTTCACGATAAGGATTTGCCATGGGATGCCGCCTCAACAAGGGCCTGCAACTTGCCACAAAGGACGGTGCCGGGGAAAGCGCAAAACTGTCGGTGAAATGTGAAGACTGGCGCCTGCAAATGAACTCTGCGCGCCTGTCGTCAGTCAGCAAGTAAGGCCCTCAGTTCAAGGTGCTATCCCATGCAGATTTCTCTTGCCCGACAAGTTGCCCTGGTTACCGGCGCCAGCTCCGGCATTGGCGCAGGTTCGGCCCGGGCACTGGCGGCGGCCGGTGCCGCCGTGGTGCTCAATTACCATTCCAGCGCCGGCCCGGCCGAAGACCTGGCCCGTGAGATCAACGACAGCGGTGGCCGAGCCATCGCCATCGGTGCCGATGTGTCGAAGGAACAGGACGTCGAGCGGCTATTCGCCCAGACCGTGGACGCGTTCGGCGCGCTGGACATCCTGGTCGCGAACTCCGGCCTGCAAAAAGACGCCGCCGCCGTCGACATGAGCCTGGACGACTGGAACACCGTCATCGGCGTCAATCTCACTGGCCAGTTCCTTTGCGCTCGCGCGGCCTTGCGCATTTTCAACCGCCAGGGCATTCGCCAGGGTGTGTCCCGGGCCGCCGGCAAGATCATCCACATGAGTTCGGTGCACCAGCGCATCCCCTGGGCCGGCCACGTCAATTACGCGGCGTCCAAGGGCGGTATCGATCAGCTCATGCAGACCCTGGCCCAGGAAACCAGTCACCAGCGCATCCGCATCAACAGCATCGCTCCCGGCGCCATCCGCACGGCCATCAACCGTGAAGCCATGGAGGGCGACAAGGAACAGGAGCTGTTGCAGCTGATTCCCTACGGCCGGGTCGGCAATGTGGAGGATGTCGCCAACGCGGTGGTCTGGCTGGCGTCGGACCTGTCCGATTATGTGGTGGGCACCACGCTGTTCATCGATGGCGGGATGAGCCTCTATCCGGGGTTCCGCGGCAATGGCTGATCATGACGAACCGCAGAGCCCGATCGAGAACCACGGCATCATTGGCGACATGCGCACGGCGGCGCTAGTCAACGATCGGGGCAGCGTGGATTTTTTCTGCTGGCCGGAATTCGACAGCCCGTCGATCTTCTGCTCGCTGCTCGACACCCCTGAAGCGGGCATCTTCCAGCTTGCTCCGGATTTGCCGGATGCCCGTCGCCAGCAAATCTACCTGCCCGACACCAATGTCTTGCAGACCCGCTGGCTGAGCGATGGCGTGGTGGTGGAGATCACCGATCTGCTGCCCATTGGCGACAGCGAGGATGATCTGCCGGTGTTGATGCGCCGGGTGCGCATGACGGTCGGCAGCGCGAAGTTTCGCATGCGCTGCGCGGTGCGCCATGATTATTCACGCGCCGTGACTACCGCGCGCCAGGACGGCGACCACGTAATCTTCGAGGCCCCGCAGCAACCGAGCCTGCGCCTGTGCGCCGACCAGCCCATGACCCTGGATGGCCAGGCGGCGGTGGCCGAGTTCACCCTGGGCCAAGGCCAGACCGCCGAATTTCTCCTCGGGGGCATCGACGACCCGCGCCTGGTGGACGACACCAGTGCCCTGTGCCTGGAACGAACCCTGGCGTTCTGGCGCGGCTGGATCGGCCAATCCAACTACCGTGGTCGCTGGCGGGAAATGGTCAACCGCTCGGCGTTGGCGCTGAAGCTGCTGACCTCGCGCAAACAGGGCGCGATCCTCGCCGCCGCCACCTTCGGCCTGCCGGAAACACGCGGCGGCGAACGCAACTGGGATTACCGCTACACCTGGATCCGCGACGCCTCGTTCACCGTCTACGCGTTCATGCGCCTGGGCTTTGTCGACGAAGCCAACGCCTATATGCGCTGGCTGCGCGGCCGCGTCAGCGACTGCCGCGAACAACCGACCAAGCTCAACATTCTTTACGGCCTGGACGGCCGGCTCGAACTCCCGGAAACCGAGCTGACGCACCTGAGCGGCTACGGCAACGCGCGACCGGTGCGCATCGGCAACCTCGCCTACCAGCAGGTGCAGTTGGACATCTTCGGCGAGTTGATGGATGCGGTGTACCTGGTCAACAAATACGGTGAAGCCATCTCCCACCAAGGCTGGAAACACACGGTCGATGTGGTCGATCAGGTGTGTGAAATCTGGCGGGACAAGGACGTGGGTATCTGGGAAATGCGCGGCGAGGAGCAGCATTTCCTGCATTCGCGGCTGATGTGCTGGGTGGCGGTGGACCGGGCCATCCGCCTGGCGAGCAAACGTTCCCTGCCCGCCCCGTTCGCCCGTTGGGACGAGACTCGACAGGCCATCTATGAAGACATCTGGACCAATTTCTGGAACGACGAACACCAGCATTTCGTCCAGCGCTTGGGCAGCACCGCCCTCGATGGCTCGATGCTGCTGATGCCGCTGGTGCGCTTCGTCAGTGCCCGCGACCCGCGCTGGCTGTCGACGCTGGACGCCATCGAGAAAGACCTGGTGCGCGACGGCATGGTCTATCGCTACCGCACCGACGACGGCTCCATCGACGGCCTCAGCGGCACCGAAGGTTCGTTCGTCGCCTGCTCGTTCTGGTACGTCGAATGCCTGGCCCGCGCCGGCCGCGTGGAGAAAGCCCAACTGGAATTCGAACAATTGCTGCGCTACGCCAATCCGCTTGGGCTGTATGCCGAGGAATTCGACAGCCATGGTTATCACCTGGGCAACCTGCCCCAGGCGCTGAGCCATCTGGCGCTGATCAGCGCGGCGAGTTTCCTGGACCGCAAGTTGAGCGGGGAGAAAAATCATTGGCAGCCGTGAGGGGAAATTTGGATTATCCCCCGTGGCGAGGGAGCTTGCTCCCGCTGGGTTGCGCAGCGACCCCAAAAATTCCGGATTGAAAAGCGACGACCGCTGCGCAGCCGAGCGGGAGCAAGCCCCCTCGCCATAGTGGATCTGCTTTACACCAAAGCTAAACGCATTTGAGTGACTCCTGGTTGCCAGCCCCGCCCCCCCTCTCCTAAGATCGATGCACTCACGGGTGCAGCGGAGCTGCCCGATAAGAACCCGACTCAAGGACCCGACCATGACGCATATCCAACGTCCCATCACCACCGAACCCCGAACCGGGCTGAGCCGCGAAGAACTCTGGGACGGCCCGGACAAGGGCTTGATCAAATGTTGGGAAGTCGGCCGCGACCGGGCGCGGAGGTTCCCTGAACTGGCGCAACGCTGCCTGGCCGGAGAGCTGCCGGTGCTGGGCTGGAAAGGCGGAGTCAGCCGCAGCCTGAAGAAGACCGCCAAGTTCGGTTGCCTCAAGTATCTGGCCCAATGGCAGGGCCTGCGCGGCGAAGACCTGGACATCGACCTGGCCGAGGAACGTACCCTGACCTGCTCCAACACGAGCATGATCGTGACATTCACGCCAGACCGGGCCAAATATGTGAACCAGGAACCCGCCTGACCCCAACCGAGTGAAGCCGGAGGCCGACATGACATCTGCGCCCAGGATCAATTTCGCGGTGACGCCACTGCTGCGCATCGCCTATGAAGAACACGGCCCCGCCAGCGGCGAGCCGGTCATCCTGCTGCACGGTTTTCCCTACGACCCGCGGGCCTTTGACGAGGTTGCGCCGCCCTTGGCCCAACGCGGTTATCGGGTCATCGTGCCGTACCTGCGCGGCTACGGCCCGACCCGGTTCAAAAACCCGGCGATTGCCCGCTCCGGCCAGCAAGCGGCACTGGCCCAGGACCTGCTGGACCTGATGCACACACTCGACATTCCCCAGGCAGCGCTGTGCGGCTATGACTGGGGGGGCCGCGCCGCGTGCATTGTCGCCGCGTTTTGGCCCGAGCGCGTTCGCTGCCTGGTTACCGGCGATGGCTACAACCTGCAGAATATTCCTCGATCAACCCAGCCACTGGACCCGGAAACCGAATACCGCTTGTGGTATCAGTATTACTTCCACACCGACCGAGGCGTCGAAGGCCTGAAGCAGAACCGACGCGAGCTGTGCCAATTGCTCTGGCGCCTGTGGTCGCCGACCTGGGCGCGCGGCGCGGAGCTGTATCCGCTGAGCGCGCCTTCGTTTGATAACCCGGATTTTGTCGAGGTGGTGATTCATTCCTATCGCCATCGCTTCATGTACGCGCCGGGAGATCCGAAGCTTGAATGGATGGAGGAACAGTTGGCGGCACAACCGGCCATCAGCGTGCCGAGCATTTCCCTGTGCGGTGCCGATGACGGCGTGGGACCAGTACCCGAGCACGACGAAGATGCCGCGCATTTCACCGGAGGCTATGAGCGCCGCGTGCTGGCCGGCGTCGGCCATAACATTCCTCAGGAAGCACCTGAAGCCACGCTCAAGGCATTGCTGGATTTGCTTGAGGGCTGAGCGCAAACCGCTCGCGATAAGCCTGGGGCGTCACGCCCATGCCCCGCAGAAAGCTGCGACGCAAGGTTTCTTCGCTGCCGAAGCCGCATTGCAGGGCGACGCGCTTGATCGGCACCGCACTGTCGCAGAGCAGCCGCCGGGCAGTTTCCACGCGGATCAGTTCCACCGCGCGGGCCGGGGTCTGCCCGGTCTCGGCGCGGTAATGACGGACAAAGCTGCGCTCGCTCATACCGGCCTCGGCGGCCAGGCTCGACAAGCCCAGGTCGCGGGTGAGGTTTTCGGCGATCCAGGCGTGCAGTTTATCGAAGCGACCACCCTGCTCCTGTAACGCCAAGGTAGCACTGAACTGCGACTGTCCCCCGGGGCGCTTGAGGAACACCACCAGATGCCGCGCCACCTCCAGCGCCATCGCCCGGCCCAGGTCCTCTTCGACCAGCGCCAACGCCAGATCTATGCCGGCCGTGACGCCAGCCGAGGTCCAGACCGAACCATCCTTGATGAAAATCGGATTGGGTTCGACCTGCAGTTCTGGATGTTGCCGGGCCAGTTGTTCGCAACGGGTCCAATGGGTCGCCACCCGGCGTCCGTCCAACCAGCCACTGGCCGCCAGCAGAAACGCGCCTGTACATACTGAAGCGACCCTTCGCGAACGCGCTCCCTGATCCTTGACCCAGGCCACCAGCGCGGGATCTTTTGCGGCTTCGTACACGCCCCAACCGCCGGCAATCAACAAGGTGTCACTGCCCTCGCTGGGCAGTGGTTCGGCCATCAGCGCCAACCCCGCCGAGGACATCACCGCCCCGCCACCCGCAGCAATGACGGTCGGCGCATACGGCGCCGGTAAACCCTGCCCGCGGACCAGATCATTGGCCGAGGCGAAGACCTGCAGAGGTCCGGTGACATCCAGCACTTGTACGTTGGCGAAGGCCAGCACATGAACGGTTTTTGCTGTGTTTGGCATATTGGCGTGATTCGAGGGCTTATTGGCTAATACGCCAGATCCTACGAGTCTAAAGTCAAACCGTCCACCCCTCGGGCAATCATCCAAAGGAGCAAGCGACATGACGTTGCAGATCGGTTTTCTGTTATTCCCCCAGGTTCAGCAGCTGGACCTCACCGGACCTTTTGACGTGCTGGCTTCGCTGCCAGATGTGAAAGTGCATCTGATCTGGAAAGACCTGGCGCCGGTCGCCTCCAGCACGGGCTTGGTCCTGCTGCCAACCACCACCTTCGAGGACTGTCCGAAGCTTGACGTCATCTGTGTCCCCGGTGGTAGCGGCGTCGGTCCGTTGATGGAAGACGAGCAGACCCTGGCCTTCATCAAGCGCCAGGCCACTCACGCCAAATACATCACCTCGGTGTGCACCGGTGCGCTGGTACTCGGCGCGGCGGGATTATTGCGCGGCAAGCGCGCCACCACCCACTGGGCCTTCCACAGTTTGTTGCAGCCGCTGGGGGCGACGCCGGTCAAGGACCGTGTGGTCCGCGACGGCAACCTGCTTACCGGTGGCGGCATCACAGCGGGAATCGATTTTGCCTTGACCCTGGCGGCCGAGCTGTTCGACCAGGACACCGCCGAGCTGGTCCAATTGCAGCTTGAATACGCACCGGCTCCGCCGTTCGCCGCAGGTTCCCCGGACACCGCGCCGACGCTGGTGCTCGAAGAGGCCAACCGGCGCTCGGCGGAATCGTTCCGGGTGCGCTCGCAGATCACCCAGCGGGCTGCGGCACGCTTGGAATCAGCGTAGCGGCAGGTTCAGCCAGGCACAGCAATCCGATGCCTGGCTGGATGACCTATTCTTCCTGGCGATACAGGACCATTCCGGCGTGATACAGCACGCCATCGCGAAAATTGTCCTGAACTCCAAATGCCTTTCTCATGGGACGTCTCCTAGTGGTCGCCAGGTTTCAAAACGGGCTGGCCGTCGGCCGCACTACCAGTTCGCTGACGTCCACGTCCGCCGGTTGCTCGATTGCATAGGCAATTGCCCGAGCGATGGCCTCGGCGGGAATGGCGATCCTGCGGAACTCGCGCATCTCGGCCCGTCCGCCTTCGTCGGAAATGCTTTCGGCCAGTTCCGATTCGGTCACGCCGGGGGAAATCACCGTCACGCGGACATCCCCACCCACCTCCTGGCGCAGGCCTTCGGAAATCGCCCGTACGGCAAACTTGGTCGCGCAGTACACAGCGGCAGTCGGGCTGACGGTGTACGCACCGATGGAGGCGATGTTGATGAACTGCCCGCTACGCTGGCGCTGCATCAGCGGCAGCCCGGCGGCGATGCCGTGGAGCACGCCACGGATGTTGACGTCGATCATGCGGTCCCATTCCTCGACCTTCAGCGCTTCAAGCTTGGAGAGCGGCATAACGCCGGCGTTATTGATGATCACGTCGA
Organism: Pseudomonas sp. AGC41; assembly: GCF_057334555.1. Classification (NCBI taxonomy): domain Bacteria; kingdom Pseudomonadati; phylum Pseudomonadota; class Gammaproteobacteria; order Pseudomonadales; family Pseudomonadaceae; genus Pseudomonas; species Pseudomonas sp. AGC41. The sequence continues at coordinate 3,503 of NZ_JBHFJB010000042.1, read as the reverse complement.
GCCGGCCAAATTTCTCGACGGCGAAATCGATCAGGCTCTGGACATCGTCGCGACGGGTCACGTCCACGGCTTTGCAGGCAGCGCGGTGGCCGGCGGCTTCAAGTTCCTGCACCAGCGCTTGCAAGCGCTCCACGCGCCGGGCCCCCAGCACCACGCAAGCCCCGCGGGCCGCCAACAATCGGGCTGTCGCCTCACCAATCCCGCTGCTGGCGCCAGTGATGACCACTACTTTGTTTTGAATATCGGACATGATGGGTTCCTCGTCTGGATGCGTTGGCTCCCGGTGGGAGCGTTTTGACAGGTCCAGATTAGGGGGGTGTTCGACGCTTCGGTTAGCCGGATTCTCCTGCGCATTTGCACGATCCTGTAACGATAACGCCTCTGGTCGTTACGGCTGCAATCAGCTTTACTAGCGCGATCCTTTCAATTGGTCAGGGAGATTGATCGGCATGTCGGTATCCACGTCCATCACCATCACGCCCATTAACGGCGTAGATCAGCGTCGCGCCGAGCTGGCGAACCTGATGAAGCGCTTCGCACCGGAATATGGTGTCCACGCAACGGCCATCGAGGCCTTGCACCTGATCCGCAGCGACCAACCCACCGAGGCCTTGCACGTTGTGCACAAGCCCGGGCTGTGCGTGATTGTCCAGGGGCGCAAGGAAGTCACGCTGTCTGACGAGCGCTACGTTTACGACCCGCTCAATTACCTGGTGGTCTCGGTGACGCTGCCGCTGGCCGGCCAAGTGATCGAGGCCAGCCCCGAGCAACCGTATCTGTGCATACGCCTGGACATCGACCCGGCACAGATCTGCCAGTTGATCGCCGATGCCAGCCCAATTGGCGTACCGAGCGAAAGAGCCGATCGCGGATTGTTCCTGGACCGCATCGACGAGCCGCTGCTCGACGCAATGCTGCGTTTGCTGCGACTGCTCGACAGCCCGGACGACATCGCCACCCTCGCGCCGCTGGCCCAGAAAGAGATTTTCTATCGACTGTTGCGGGGCGCCCAGGGCAGGCGGCTGCACGAAGTCGCTATTCCTGACACCCAGCCCCACCGCATCAGCCGCGCCATCGAGTGGCTTAACACCCATTACGCCGAGCCATTGAGCATCGACAGCCTGGCGCAGATGATCAATCTCAGCCCTTCGGCACTGCACCATCGTTTCAAGGCCGTGACCGCCATGAGCCCGCTGCAATACCAGAAACAGTTGCGTCTGCAGGAAGCCCGACGACTGCTGCTGGCGGAAAACAGCGATGTTTCGTCAGTCGGCTACAAGATGGGCTACGAGAGCCCCTCGCAGTTCAGCCGTGAATACAGCCGTCTATTCGGCGCCTCACCGAGCAAGGACGTCGCTCGCCTTCGCGCCCAAGCGTTGCAAGCGAGCAGCGCCTGATCCTGAACACAAACAGGATCAGGCAAACCGAGGGCAGTATCCGACTAACGACCCTAGCCACCTCGCCCCTACTCTGAACCCATGCAGCAAGACAACCATCCGGGCTGCAACGGGTTCAGCAGATTTCGACATCTGAACGACCCGGCATTCAACCCTTTGATACGACCGGAGTCATTACCATGAAAACTTTCAATTTCTTGATTGCCGTTACCAGCCTTGTCCTGAGCGTCAGCGCTTTCGCATTGCCAAGCCAGCAACAGGATCGATTCTTTACCCAGGCGCCTGAGCCTACGCAGTCAGTGGCAGCAGACGGCGCGGATCGCACTCCTGGCGGTCAGACACTCGCTGCTGATGGCGCTGACCGTACTCCCGGTAGCCAGGTTCTCGCTGCTGATGGCGCTGACCGCACCATGGGACGGCGCCTGGCATGATGGGGCTATTCTTGGGACGAAAAAAAACCCGCCTAGGCGGGTTTTTCAAGGACCAGATTGACTTCCTGTCAGGCACTCCATGCCGGGTCCCATCATCCATGACCCCAAGCACTCCCTGTACTCAGTGGATGGATGTAGATTAGAGGGGATCAATAGGCAGAAAAAGACGAGAAAGCAGCGTCGCAACGTAAGCGTTTCGCTATGCGCCACTGCTACTTTATCTACAGGCGAAAAAAAACCCGCCGAAGCGGGTTTTTCCAAGACCATTACGACTCCCTGTCGGTAGCCATCCTTGCAAGGTCGATCGTCCCTGATCCTGAGCACTTCCTGTGCTTCAGTGGATGAGGCTAGATTACGCGTCGGATCCAAAGTGAAACAGAGGACATAGCTACCAAGCCGTGTAAGACATTCGCCTTATCACCCCTTCCGGAAACCCTTAGCACGGTCAGGTAACCGGCGTTTGGTCCTTGGGAACGATCATGGCTTGTTCAGATACTCTTCAATATTGGCCATCTGTTCATCCCAACCACGACTGTCCATTCGGAAAGCCTTGAGTCGACGCGCCTCGGGAATGTCATTGAACCCCGACTCCACTACCTTCAGCAGAGTGCCACCGCCCATGTCTTCAAGCTCGAATTGCACACGCGTCTCGGACTCTTGGGAATAGTCGGTCTGCGGCTCCACAGCGTAAGGATGCCAGCGAAACGAGAACACTCGCTCGGGTTCGACACGCTCCACCAGCACATCCCACACAAGATGCTCATAACCCAGATAGGTAATCTGCCCTTGGGTGCGCTCGCCCGCAACAAACCGCTGGCCCGCGAGATCCACGCCAAACCATTGGCCGAAGGCTTCAGCATTGGCCAGGGCTCGCCAGACCTGCGAACGCGGCGCCTTCAGCAAGATCTTTCTTTCGATACGATCAGATAGATGCATGGGTCGTCACCTCCTGTGTTCAACATTAGGCCTGTAAGACCACAAGGCCAACCGTAAAGTTGTATCGAAGCCTCGTTTGGTTACACTCCTCCAGCAGTTTTTACCCTCATGGAGAGATTGATGATGTCCACCCGTCTGTTGCTGCCCCTGATTCCGCTGTTGTTCATTGGCGCTGTCCAGGCTGACGTTTGCACCAACGCCACGACCCAAGGCGACATGAACCAGTGCGCAGCCCAAGAGAGCAAGGCTGCCGACAAGGAACTGAACAGCCTGTACAAACAGATCACAGCGCGTTTGAAAGACAATGCCGAGGCCAAGCAATTGCTCGTCACGGCACAGCGAGCCTGGATTGACTTCCGTGACGCTGAATGCAGCTTTTCTGCTTCTGGTGTCGAAGGGGGGAGCGTCTATCCGATGATTCAGAATGATTGCATTACAGCCCTGACGAAGGCGCGAGTGGAGGCGTTCAAGAGCTACCTCAACTGCGAGGAAGGAGACCTGAGCTGCCCGGTACCTGGGGCTTGATTGATGGTGTCGAAGAGGATGTCCTTCAGCCACCTTTTTAGCGCAAAAACAAAACCCCTACCTGCATCAGCAGATAGGGGTTTCGGAATTTAATCTTGACGATGACCTACTCTCACATGGGGAAACCCCACACTACCATCGGCGATGCATCGTTTCACTTCTGAGTTCGGGATGGGATCAGGTGGTTCCAATGCTCTATGGTCGTCAAGAAATT
>NZ_JBHFJB010000041.1:0-15519 GCF_057334555.1 Pseudomonas sp. AGC41 | reverse complement strand
ATATCGATACCGGCACAATGAGGGTGAACGACTTCAAATCGTTTCTGCTGCTTCTTGCGCGCCATGACAATTCCTCGCAGGATTGAACGGCGCGCGGGGCACACGGTGTCGAACGGATTCACTCTCTCATACGTGGTCACAGCTTGCTGTGCCTACAACGACTCCACGCCGATACCGTGCCGGCCACTCTCCCTCGCGGGTGCGCACACACCAGTGATAGCTACGGCCTCTGTCCCCGCGCGCACCCAATATTAAGCCGAACACTTGTTTGCTGCGCGACAGCGCAGCGTCGGCGACGCGGCGGGGACTCCCTCGCCACGGATACTGATGTTCAGGATGGTTCGGGTTAAACCCGCACCATCAGGGCCTCGTCCGCATCCGCCGCGCCATGCAGCAACTCGATCAGCCAATCGATGAACACCCTCACCCTCGGCGACAGCTGTCGATGAGGTGGGTAGACCACTGAAATCGGCCATGACGGCACAGGATGATTGCTCAGCACTTCGATCAACCGTCCTTCCGCCAATTGCCGTTGCACGTGGTAACGCGGCGCCTGGATCAGGCCAAAACCCGCCTCGCATGCCGTCACGTAGCCGTCGGCGTTGTTGACGGTCAGCTCGGATGACATCTGCAATTCGCGCACCTGCCCTGCCACTTCGAATTCGAACGGGAAAAAGCGACCGTTACCGGACGCGAAACCAATGGCACGGTGCTCTGCCAGATCCTCCAGCGCCACGGGCGTGCCCGCGCGAGCCAGGTAGCCAGGGCTGGCGCAAGTCACTTGGCACAACCGCACGATCGGTCGCGCCACCAGCGCCTGGTCGCTGATGGCGCCGGCCCGGATGGCGCAATCCACCCCTTCGCGCTGCAGGTGAACCAGCCGGTCATGGAAACCCAGGTCCAGTTTCAACTGCGGATAGCGCCGATAGAAGTCCGCCAGGTTCGGCACGATCCAAGTGCAGCCGAAGGCGATGGGCATGTCCACGCGCAGGGTGCCGCGAGGCTGGCTGCGTTGCGCCGACAGCGAGGTTTCCAGGTCATCCAGTTCATCGAGCAACTGGCTGCAGCGCTGGTAATAGGCTTCGCCATCCAGGGTTGCGCGCACCTGCCGCGTGGTGCGCTGTAGCAGTTGCACCCCCAGATGCGCTTCCAGCTGCTGGATCAACAGGCTGACGGTAGCCCGGGGCAAACCCAGATCGTCGGCCGCCTTGCCGAAACCGCCCAGTTCGACGATGCGCCGGAACACCTGCATTGCCTGAAATCGATCCATGCTTCTGCTCACTATTCGGAAATCACGAATAGTTAAACCAAAAACAGCGACTTTATCCAGAAAACCGTTTTACGCAGACTAATCGCGTCACTTCAACGCAAAGGAAACAACCTCATGATCACTCGCCAACTTGGCCATCAGGGTCCACACGTCAGCGCCATCGGCCTGGGCTGCATGGGCATGTCGGATTTCTACACCACGGGCACCGACGAGCGCGAATCCATCGCCACGCTCCACCGCGCCGTTGAGCTGGGCGTGACCCTGTTCGACACGGCCGACATGTACGGGCCGCACACCAACGAAGAACTGCTCGGACGCGCCTTGCGCGGCAAGCGTGAAGGCATCTACCTGGCGAGCAAGTTCGGCCTGGTGCGCAGTGATGATCCGCATGCCCGGGGCGTCAATGGTCACCCCGAATACGTCCGACAGTCGATCGATGGCAGCCTCAAGCGCCTGGGTACCGATTACCTCGACCTCTACTATCAGCATCGCATCGACCCACAGGTGCCCGTCGAAGAAACCATCGGCGCCATGGCCGAGCTGGTCAAAGCCGGCAAGGTCCGCCACATCGGGATTTCGGAGGCCAGTGCCGAGACGATCCAGCGGGCCCATGCCGTGCATCCGTTGGCAGCGGTGCAAAGCGAATACTCGCTGTGGTCCAGGGAGCCGGGACACAACGGCGTGCTCGACACCTGCCGGCGCCTGGGCATCGCTTTTGTCGCCTACAGCCCCTTGGGACGCGGCTTCCTGACGGGCGAACTGAAGACCCCGGACGACTTTGCCGAAGACGACTACCGCCGCTTCAACCCGCGTTTCCTGGCGGACAATTTCCAGCGCAACCTGGCCTTGGTCGAACGAGTCAAGGCGTTGGCTGAGCAAAAGCAGATCAGCGCCTCGCAACTGGCCTTGGGCTGGGTGCTGGCCCAGGGCAGCAATGTGATCCCGATCCCGGGCACCAAGCAGCGCAAGTACCTGGAAAGCAACGTTGCTGCCGCCAGCGTGTTCCTGAGCGCCGAGGAGCTGGCTCAGCTGGATGCGATTTTCGGCGCCCGAGGCGCGGTGGCCGGCGAACGCTACAGCGCCGAGGTGATGACCTTGCTCGACGGCTGATCAGGCCGGGCTTTTTACCAGCAACGGCACCGGGGACATTCGTCCCCCGTGCCACCCCGGCACGTTTTCGATCCGATTCCTGACCAGCGGCGCCAAATCCCGCTGCGATATTCTGGCTTACTGCAAATCCTCTGCTATAGCTTAAGCCCTTCACTTCATCCATGTGAGGCAAGGGAATGTCAGTCGCCAAGAAGATGAGTGTGAGCCAGCTGACCATGCTGACCGCCGTCAACATGCTGGGGTCCGGCATCATATTGTTGCCGACCAAACTCGCCGAAGTCGGCGGCATCTCCATCCTGTCCTGGCTGATCACCGCCACGGGCTCGCTGGCATTGGCCTACGCGTTCGCCCGCTGCGGCATGCTCAGCCGCAAGACCGGCGGCATGGGCGGTTACGCCGAATATACCTTCGGCAAATCCGGTAACTACATCACCAACTACACCTACGGCCTTTCACTGTTGATTGCCAACGTGGCGATCAGCATTACTGCGGTCGGCTATATCCAGACGCTGTTCGAGATCAAGCTGGATTCGCTGCAAGTCGGCCTGGCGACCATTGCTTTGTTGTGGCTGACCACCTTCGCCAATTTCGGTGGCGCAAGCATCACCGGCAAGATCGGCGCCGTGACGGTGTGGGGAGTCATCGCCCCGGTGGTGCTGGTTTCCACGGTCGGTTGGTTCTGGTTCGACAGCAGCATTTATGCCGCCGGCTGGAACCCTCACGACAAGACCTGGTACGAAGCGGCAGGCGCTTCAGTGGCGATCACGCTCTGGGCATTTCTCGGGCTCGAATCGGCCTGCGCCAACGGTGACGCGGTGGAAAATCCCGAGAAAAACGTGCCGATCGCGGTCCTCGGCGGAACGCTCGGCGCCGCGGTGATCTACATCGTTTCCACCAACGTCATCGCCGGTATCGTCGACAACGCCGAGCTGGTCTCCTCCACCGCACCGTTCGGCCTGGTGTTCGCCAAGATGTTCACGCCGTTGGTGGGTGACATCGTCATGGGCCTGATGGTGCTGGCCTGCATCGGCTCGTTGCTCGGCTGGCAATTCACCGTCGCCCAGGTTTTCAAGAGTTCGGCGGACACCGGTTACTTCCTGCCGATCTTCGCCAAGGCCAACAAACATGGCGTGCCGATCATCAGCATGCTGATTCTGCTAGCGATGCAGACAGCCATGGCGCTGCTGACCATCAGCCCGGACCTGGCCAAGCAGTTCGATACGCTGGTGAACCTCGCCGTGGTGACCAACCTGGTGCCCTACATTCTCTCCATGGCGACACTGGTGACCCTGCAAAAGGTTTCGAATGTCCCGGCGAACAAAGCCCTGGTCACCAATATCGTCGCGGGCATCGCCGCGGCATACAGCTACCTGGCCCTCTACAGCTCGGGCGAACAAGCCTTGATGCTCGGCGGCGTTGCGGTGATCTTCGGCTATACGCTGTTCGGTTTCGTCAACACCCGCCTGATCCGCCTGGAGGCCATGAACAACAGCGTACCGACCCAGACCGTCGCGGCGCAGCACATCGTTGGCGAGCCCATTCCCGTCAACCACCTGAAGGCAGCTAACCTGGAGCCCTTGCCATGACGGAACATCGAAATCTGTTGGGGATGCTAGCCTTGCTGGTCTCCAATGCGCCCGACAAACGCAGCGTATTCGGCCGTGCCCTGATCCAGCTGATCAGCGACGTGGAGGACCGCGCCGTCAGCGTGCTGACCTCCGAAACCCTGAGTGATGCCAAGTCGATCCTGAGTTCCGACCCGGCCATCCAATGCGTACTGCTCAGTTGGGAAATCGACACCAGCGACGACCACCGCGAATGCATCGACCTGCTCACCGCGCTACGCGAGCGCAACACCCGCGTGCCGGTGTTCCTGATCAGTGATCGCAGCACGGCGTCCAACGTGCCGTTGATCGTCATGCAACATGCCGACGACTTCATCTGGTTGCCTGAAGATACCAGCCGTTTCCTTAGTGGACGAATACTCGCGGCCATCGAGCGCTATCGCCAGGCGGTGCTGCCACCGATGTTCGGCGCTCTGCTGAAATTCGCGCGCAGCTACGAATATTCCTGGCACACGCCGGGCCATGCGGGCGGCACGGCGTTCTTGAAAAGCACAGCCGGCCGGGCATTCTATGAATTTTTCGGGGAGAACCTGCTGCGCTCGGACCTGTCGATTTCCGTCGGCGAGCTAGGCTCCCTGCTCGACCACAGCGGCCCCATCGGACAGGGCGAGCGTTATGCCGCCAAAGTGTTCGGCGCCCATCGCACCTATTACGTCACCAACGGCTCATCGATGTCCAACCGCGTCATCCTGATGGCCAGTGTGACCCGTGACCAGATCGCGTTGTGCGACCGCAACTGCCACAAATCCGCCGAGCATGCGATGACCCTCTCCGGGGCCATTCCGACCTACCTGGTGCCGACCCGCAACCGCTTCGGCATCATCGGCCCGATCCTGCCGCAGACCCTGAGCGCTGAAGGCGTGAAGGCCGCCATCGCGAGCAACCCGCTGGTCAAGAGTCATATCGACCCGACGCCAGTGCACGCGATCATCACCAACTCCACCTACGATGGCCTGACCTACAACGTCACTCGCGTCGAGGAGTTGTTGGGGCAAAGCGTCGACCGCTTGCATTTCGACGAAGCCTGGTACGGCTACGCGCGTTTCAATCCGCTGTACAAGGACCGCTTTGCGATGCACGGCAGTCCGGACGATCACGACCCGTCGAAACCGACCGTGTTCGCCACCCAGTCCACGCATAAGCTGTTGGCGGCCCTGTCCCAGGCGTCGATGATCCATGTGCGCAACGGCCGCAATCCGATCCCCCACGGGCGCTTCAACGAGTCGTACATGATGCACGCCTCGACTTCGCCAAATTACGCAATCATGGCCTCCTGCGACGTCAGCTCGGCGATGATGGAGGCGCCCAGCGGGCAGATTCTGACCAGCGAGGCGATCGAGGAAGCCATCGCTTTCCGCCAGGTCATCTCGCATATGCAGAACGAGATACGCAGCCATGACGACTGGTTCTTTTCCTGCTGGCAGCCGCCGTCAGTGCAGGTCGACGGGGTGTCGATTGCGTTCCACGAAGCCGATCCGGCCAGGCTCAAGGTCGATCCAGGCTGCTGGGTCCTGCATCCCAATGAGGTCTGGCACGGCTTCGGTGACATTGAAGACGGCTACTGCATGCTCGACCCGATCAAGGTCTCGATCCTCAGCCCCGGAATGGGCGACGACGGCAACCTGCTGGACTTCGGTATTCCGGCGTGTGTGCTCAGTGCCTACCTGGGTACGCAAGGCATCGTGGTGGAAAAAACTACCGACTTCACCATCCTGTTTCTGTTTTCCATCGGCATCACCAAGGGCAAGTGGGGCACCCTGGTCAACGCGCTGCTCGACTTCAAGCGCGACTACGACGCCAACCTGGAACTGGAACTCTGTCTGCCCGACCTGTTGAGCGCCAACCAGCAACGTTATTCCGGCATGGGTCTCAAGGACCTCGCCGAAGAAATTTTCGCCGCCATGAAACAAACCAGGACCACTGCCGCCATGGCTCAGGCGTTCGGCACACTGCCTCAGGCGCACTTCAGCCCGGTGGAGGCGTACGAGAAACTGGTCAAGAACGAGATCGAGCAAGTCACCCTCGAAGAAGCGGCCGGACGCATCGCCGCGACGGGTATCGTGCCGTATCCACCAGGGATTCCCTTGCTGATGCCGGGAGAAAATGCAGGGCCGTCAGAAGGACCGGTGCTGACCTACCTCAAGGCGCTGGAAAGCTTTGACCGATCGTTCCCCGGGTTCACCCATGACACCCATGGAATTGAAAGCGAAGCGGGCACTTATCGATTGCTGGTGCTGAAACAGTAGCTCAAGCCGGGATCAGTCCGGCTTCCTGGTAGCTGAGGATCAGCTCGTCGAACAGGCCGATGTCGACCCGCGTCCGGGCAATCAACTGGGCACCGGCGACAGCGGTATAAATGGCCAGGGCGCGGCGTTCACACTTTTCCACGCTGCCCGTGCCGGCGGCTGCCAGCACCTCGGCCAGCCACGCCACGTTGGCGTCGGCGAACGCCTTGACCTCGCGCTTCACCGGCTCGGGCAAAGCCTCGTGTTCGGCTGCCATGAAGCTGGACAGGCAGAGTCGATTGCCGTCTTCCAGTGACTTGCGAAAGATCGACGGGTACAGCCGCAAGCAACCATGGGGGTCGGGGTTCTCCTCACGGTTCGTCTTCAGAACTGCGGCCGCGTCCTGCCAGTAGCGTTCGGCTACCGCCGCGCCCAGATCGGCCTTGCTGGGGAAGTGGTAGTAGATACTCGCGTTCTTGATCCCCACCGCTTCGGCAATGCTTCGAAAGTTGATTCCGCTGTAGCCATGGGTCTGCGCAGCGCTTTTAGCGGCTGCCAGGATGGCTTCCCGAGCGTTTTCGCTCACGTCCCGCTCCTCGTTTGAATGGCTGAAATTGGGCTGATTGTACCCGCGGTCGTTTTACCTGCCAAGTGACAGGTAGGGGTTGACAGTCCGAGAATTGCCGCCCAGTCTTTTACCTACCAATTGACAGGCAGGTAAACTTGATCATGACGCTCACTCATTCCCATCACGACGTTTCCAAGCTTCAAATATTGAAAATCCATGACTGGTTCGACGGGCCGTACCCGGCGCGAGTACGCATCGCCCTGGCCGAGAAAGGTCTACTCTCGAAAACCGAATTCGTCTCGGTCAATCTATGGACGGGCGAACACAAGAAGCCGGAGTTCCTCGCGATCAATTATTCGGGAACGCTGCCGGTATTGGAGCTGGAAGACGGCACGCTCATCGCCGAGTGCACGGCAATCACGCAGTACCTGGACGCCTTGGTTGGCGCCCCTGCCCTGACCGGTGAAACGCCTCTGGAAAAAGGCCTGATCCACATGATGACCAAACGCGCCGAAATAGAATTTCTGGATGCGGTCAGCGTGTACTTCCATCACGCGACGCCGGGCCTCGGCCCAGAGGTCGAGTTGTACCAGAACGCTGAATGGGGCATGCGGATGCGCGACAAGGCGGTCAGGGGCATGCGTTATTTCAACGACCTGCTGAGCCAACGTCCTTTTGTTGCAGGCGAGCGTTTTTCCATGGCTGACATCGCGGTATTGGGCGGGATGATCTTCGCCTCGCTGGTCAAGTTGCCAGTGCCCGAGGAATGCCAGGCGTTGCTGGCATGGCATGCGAAGATGCAGGCCAGACCCAGCGTCCAGCAGTGGCGAGCAATGGTCGAGGGCGGCGCAGCGCAACGTTGAAGTAAAAGCGCATCCGCCATTCGATACAACGGCGGCGGATGCGCTTTGTCAGCCAGCCGTGCAACAACTCGAGCGGCTCACGCCAACAGTTCGCTGATCCAGCGGATCTGCCGCGCGATTTCCTGCACTTTCTCCTGCGCCACGCCCTGTTGCGCCCGAGTCAGGTTAGCCAGGGTCTTGTGCTTCAACCGCAGCATGCGCTGCCACTTGGCCAGGAATACCGGGCTGCGGGCCTGCATCTGCAGCGGGCCGAAGTACAGTTCCTCGGCGCTGTACGTCACCGGCCCATCGCGCTCGGCGACGATGATTTCGTAGTAGAAGCGGTTCTCCCGCAACATTTCCTCCCACAAGATGCGGTAATCGTGGGTCATCAACCATTGGCGCAGTGGCTGCTCGCCGCCGTTAGGCTGCAGGATCAGCCGTTCCCGGCCGCTCAGGCGGGACTTGCCGGCCTCGAGAATGTCGCGAATCGTCTCGCCCCCCATGCCGCACAGGCTGATCGCCGTTATGCCGTCGCCGGGTTCGATCGCCGCCAAGCCGCTGGCCAGGCGCACGGCAATGGTTTGTTCCAGCCCGCTTTCGCGCACCGTGCGTTCGGCCGAGCGGAACGGCGTCAACGCCACCTCCCCGGCTACCGCTGCGGTGATCATGCCACGACGGAGCAATGCCACCGGCAGGTAGCCGTGATCGGAACCGATATCGGCCAGCCGCGCACCCGCCGGCACATGCGCTGCCACGCGCTCCAGGCGCATGGACAATGTCTGCTCGTTCAAACTTCCAATCCTATTTTCGCCAGGCCCGGCTTCTGTAGCCACGACCAAGCGCCGCACTGTACCAGCGAAGGATGCAATAAGGCTGGTAAACCCTCGCGCGGGCGGCCCAGCACAGCACGCAACTGAGGGATCGTTCTCATAACAGAGGCGCAGTCGACGTCAGCCACGTCTTTGGGTCTATGCTTGTATTGGGTTCGCTCAGCAACAGTGAACCGCCCTATCAGGAGAACATGTGAAGTATTCGATGCCTGCCGCCGCACTGCTCTGTCTGTTGCTCGGTTCAGGGGCCGCAGCCGAGCCATATCAGGTCGTGACCGAGGAATGGGCACCTTACAACTACGTGCAAAACGGACAGCTCACCGGTATGACCACGGAAATCGTCCGAGCCATCATGGCGCAGACCGGGGATGATTTCGAGGTAGTGCTGCAGCCCAGCATGCGGGCCACGCAAATATTGCGGACGCGGCCCAAGACCATCATGTACTCACTGTTCCGCACGCCGGAGCGCGAATCGTTGTACAAGTGGGTCGGGCCGATCGTCGAAGAATCCATCCACGCCTATCAATTGGCTGACGCGCCGCCGATCACTTCGCTGGAACAACTGCTGCGCGCCCCGCAAGTCACCACTCGCCATGCCGGTCTGGTGCCCCAGATGCTGAAATCGCTGGGTTTCAACAACCTGGACAAGAGCGCCACCGAGAGCAAGCTGCTCTACCGCATGTTGCTGGCAGGACGGACGAATATCATCGTTGGCGATACCGATGCGGGGGTGGCGTATTACAGCCGCCAGTTGAAAATACCCGCCGGGACACTGCGCAGGATTCCCATCGAACTCTACCGCTCCTCGCTGTACATCGCCTTCAGCGTCGACAGCGACGAGCAGGTGATTGCCAAGTGGGCCAGCGCGCTTGAACAGCTGCGCCGCTCCGGTGAACTGGCACGCATCCAGCAACGCTACGAGCAACCTGCCGAACGCTGAAGCACAACGGCTTCACGACGCGCCGGCAACCCGCCTGACCCGGTGACAATCCCACGGTTCGAGTTTCCGGCCGCTCGATGAACGAACCTCCATCGGCATCAGCGGCTGCCCTGACTCGTTGTCTACCAACAGCGACCTTGTTTCCTGCGGGGAGAACAGGAACCTTTCGCCCCACTGCCTCAGGCTGACCACCAGCGGAAAAACCGCCTGGCCTTTTTCCGTCAGGACATATTCCTTGTAGGCACTTCCATTCGCGGCGGGCCGCAGATCGAACACGCCGACTTCGACCAAGGCCTTGAGCCGCGATGCCAGGATGTTCTTGGCCACGCCCAGGTTCTTTTGAAACTCGCTGAAGCGGCGAAGCCCATCGAAGGCGTCGCGGATGATCATCAGCGACCAGCGGTCGCCGATGACTTCCAGCGTGCGCGCCACGGGGCATTCGCGGTTATGCGACACATCGTTCTCAACCATCTTGTTTTCCCTTCGGACAAGCTACGGTACGCCGCTTTCTCGTCGGTCAGTTTCGCCCGAGTGGTTGCAATTTAAAACCCAATCAAGCAAAAATCACAAACAGGTTTTTAATTGAAACCAGAACACTCCCCGGAGGAGAGAATGACCGCGCACATCGCCTTGAACAGAGGCCTGTCAAAAACGCTCACGTTATTGTTTTCGGTGACGTGCGCGCTGGCCGTCGCCAACGTTTACTTTGCCCAGCCATTACTTGCCTCCATGGCCCACAGCCTCGGCGTGACGTCCGGATCGATCGGCATCGTGGTGACGGCCACTCAGGCTGGATACGCGCTAGGGCTGCTGTTCATCGTGCCGTTGGGCGACAAGGTCGACAGCAGGCGACTGATCCTGACGCTCGTGACGTTATCGGTGCTGGCGCTGGCGGCCGTCGGTGCTTCCCGGCACTGGCTGGTCCTGTTGGCAGCCATGAGCCTGACGGGCTTGATGGCAGTGGTCGTGCAGGTGCTGGTCGCCTATGCCGCACTGCTGTCTCCACCGGCCCAACGCGGGCAGGCCGTGGGGAGCCTGACCAGCGCGATTGTGCTGGGCATTCTCATGGCCCGGTTCACTTCAGGGCTGATCGCCGACCTGGCGGGCTGGCGTGCGGTTTATTTCGTTTCGTCAGGACTGATGCTGACGATCGCGGCGGTGTTATGGAAAATAGCTCCACCCGCCAAACCGCTACGTAACCAGCATACCTACCCAGCGCTCATTCGATCGCTGTTCAAACTGTTCCTGACGGAACCGGTCTTGCGCAGCAGAGGCCTGTTCGCCCTGCTGATCTTCGCGGCTTTTTCCGTGCTATGGACCGCCATGGTATTGCCCCTCAGTGCCGCGCCGCTGGCGCTTTCACACACCGCCATCGGCCTGTTCGGTCTGGCCGGCGTTGCCGGGGCGCTTGCCGCCAGGAGGGCCGGCCGCTGGGCGGACCGAGGCTGGGGGCAACGCGTCACCGGGCTTTCCCTGGGGCTGCTGGCGCTCTCCTGGTTGCCCATTGCTTTTGCCGAGTCGTCGTTGATCGCGCTGGTCGTGGGGGTGATCCTGCTCGATTTTGCCGTGCAGGCGGTGCATGTCACCAACCAGAGCTTTCTGTTCGCTGCACGGCCCGATGCGCAGAGCCGAATGGTCGGCGCGTACATGTGTTGCTACTCGATCGGCAGCGCGCTGGGGGCGGCAGCAGCCACGCAGGTATACGCGTTGTGGGGCTGGCAGGCGGTGAGTTTGCTGGGCGCCTCGATCAGCCTCACAGCGCTGGTTTCATGGGTTTCTCAGCGCGGGGCCAACCTTTTCAACCGCAGTAAAAAACTATCGACAGCGGCCTTTTCGCCAATATATTGGCGACAAAAACAGAGATTATTAAAACATCTAAAAAAGTGACAATATTCCGACAAATGGCACTGGCGTGCCATTGCTGAAGGTTCGATGAAGCGCTCATCATCCGCCTCATCAGCCCTGCCTGTTCAGCCGAGCAGAGCTGGTGCAGAGGTAACCAATCGCATCGCCCAGCGGAGCAATACAAGGATGATGACCGTATATTTTGTCGTTATGACCATTTGCAGTGGCTTCGAGGGCTGCGTTGAAGAACGCAAACCGGGGCCGACCTATGCTTCAAGGCAGATCTGCTTGGAGACGACCCGGGAGATGACGCCGCGCAAGGGCGTGAAATTCAAGTGCCGCAGCGAACGTTCCAACGTGATTTTCACCGAGGCGCCGCGCCCGGAAAGTTACGAGAGTCTCGTCTCGACCAAAATCCAGGGGCAGCCTTGACCTTATTCCCGCGCCCATGGGTTTTCGATGCCCAGCCGCTTGACGCCTTGTTTCAGCAGGCGCCCTGCCCCAGCAACCATTCAGTGAAGGCTCGTACCGCTGGCTGCCGCTCCCGTCCCGGTACGCACACCAGCGTATAGCGCGCACCCGCCAGGCGAACCTCTGGCCGATAAGACACCAACTGCCCTCGGGCAACCGCATCGGCAACCAGGACCTGGCTGGCCAGAACCAAGCCGTGTCCGACGATCGCTGCCTGCAGCGCGTGTTGCTCTTCGTCATAGCCTCGCACGCGAGCATTATCCAGCCAGCTCGAGGTACCAGCCCGGGCACACCAGGTCTTCCAATCGACCGCGACATCGGAGCTGCCAAGCCACGGCACGTCGATCAACTCGACGGGTGCCCCCGTTGCGGGCGGCGGCCAGCCAGGATGGCAATAGGCACCAAAAAACTCATCCAGCAAGGGCTGCTCGAACAGATGCGGATCCGAGGTAAACACGGCACGGATCGCCAGGTCGACGCTGGCATCACGCTGCAAGTCGACAACGTCATTGCTGCTGTGCAGTCGGATGCTGATGTCCGGGTGCGTTCGATAAAAATCACCGAGCCGCGGGATCAGCCACAGACTGGCGAAGGCCGGCGTCGTGCTCACCACCAGTGATTGCGCGACACAAGGCGGCGACAATGTCTGCAAGCCGTGCTGGATCTCCAGCAAGGCCCGGTGGATATGCGGATAGAGCCGCTCGCCATCGGGGCTCAGGCGGACGCTCTGGCTGGAGCGTTCGAACAGCCGCACGCCTAGAAACGCTTCGAGGCTCTTGACCTGATGAGAGATCGCCGCGGCGCTGATATTCAGCTCCTGGGCGGCCGCCTTGAAGCTGCCCAACCGTGCGGCGGACTCGAACCCGCGCAGGGCGGTCAGGGGTTGTCTGGCAAACATGGCGGCAGCATTACTCAGGTTGAGCGAGGCTCAATTTAGCTCAATTGTGCGCCGCCGCTCAATTCGCCAGCCTGTGGTCTTGCCCCGTTTCCAGGAGACCACCGATGCAAGGCACACCTCGAAAAATCCTTCAAGCCATCCTTTACGAAGCCGGCGGCGTGCTGTTCGTGGCTCCGGCACTGGCGCTGATCTACCAGCAAGGCATGGGTTATTCAGCCCTGCTGTCGTTGCTGATTTCTTTCGTCGCGCTGGCCTGGAACATGCTGTTCAATGGTTTGTTCGAAGCCTGGGAGCGGCGCCAGGACAATCGCCAGCGCAACTGGCGGCGGCGCCTGTGGCATTCGCTGGGATTCGAAGGCGGCCTGACGTTGATCCTCACGCCAGTGATTGCCGCGTGGCTGGACATCAGCCTGTGGCAGGCATTGGCGACAAACCTGGGGCTCTTTGTGTTTTTCTTTTTCTACGCCCTGGTTTTCCAGTGGGCATTCGACCGGGTGTTTGATGTTCCGCTGTCGGCGCAACCCGACCAGGCCTCGACTTGCAAGGCCAACGCCATCTGAAGCAGACCACCGCTACAGGCGAAAACGCTGCTGCATGGCCTGGCCAAGCAGGTCTACCGCTTCATCGCCGCGTGACGCCTGGGAGCGCATGAACACCACTGCATGGTCGGCAATCACTGGCAGGCCGTCGAGGATCCGCATGTGCTCGGTCACCCGGGCACGATCGATCAGGCTGATCGCCAAACCGGCCTCCACACAAGCCTTGACGGCCTGGTTGGACGGGCTTTCCAGAACGACGCGCAGCCTGTGGCCGCTGTCCCTGAGCGCCTGCATCATGGCTTGTCGATAGGGGCACTGCGCCGCGTGCACAGCCAGCGCGAGCGGCTCCATCGCGCTGGCCGTCGCGTGAATCGCGCCAACCCAGACCGGCGTAGTGATGGTCAATACCTCAGCCTCCGGCCCTGGCTGATCCATCGGCTGGGCGAGCACGGCAGCCTGCAGTTTCCCGCGCTGCACCTGCTCACGCAGGGCATAACTGGGGGCCGTCCTGAGATCGAGGATCACGTTAGGCCAGGCAGCCGTGAATGTCGGCAGGATGTCGCGGATAACGTGGTCGGCGTATTCGTCCGGCACGCCTAACGTGATGCGACCCGCCAGCCGCGTGCCGTGCAGGTCGGCCAGCACCCGATCGTGGGTGGTGAGCAACTCGGTGGTGGAAAGCAGCAAGCGTTTGCCCAGCGCGGTCAGGGATACCGCCTGATTGTCGCGGTTCAGCAAACGGCCGCCAGCGACCGCTTCCAATCGCTGGATGTGCACGCTCACCGCCGCCGGGCTTTTGTGCAGTTGCTCGGCTGCGGCGCTGAACTTGCCGATTCGCGCAACGGCGTGAAAGGTCCGTATCAGCTCGATATCCAATATGGCGGTCATGATTCAAATTTCCTGAACGACTGCTGCAAGATATTTTGATTTATTAGATTAGGCTGCTTTCGTAGCCTGTGACCATGAACCTGCCCAAATCGATCACCTGCCCTTTGCCGTCCAGCGTCTATTGGCTGATCCCCTTGCCTTTGCTGGAGGCCGCCCTGCTTCTGGCCTGGAGCTCCGGGTTTGTCGGTGCGCGATTCTCCATTGATTACGCGCCGCCATTGCTGGTGGTGTTCTGGCGCTGCCTGGTAGTCACACTGGTGCTGTTTCCTTTTGTCATCGGGCAGTTGCGGCGAGCCTCGCGGGTCACTTTGTTGAAAAACGCCGGCATCGGCCTGCTCGCGATGGCTGGGTACCTGGCTGGTATCACCCAGGGCATCGCCTTGGGCGTACCGGCCGGGCTGGCGGCACTGTTCGCCGATCTGCTGCCGATAGGCCTGGCGATGCTGGCCGCTGGGGCACTGGGCCAGCGCTTGGCGCCGCGCGTCTGGGCCGGATTGATCGTCGGCCTGATCGGCGTTGCACTCGGCACCCACGGCGCGCTGGCTTGGGGCCACGCGCCACTGTGGGCGTACGGGCTGCCATTGCTGGGAATGTTTTCGCTGGCTATCGCGACCCTCTGGCAAAAGCGGCTGCCTGCCGCGCAATCGCTCGGCCTGCTGCCCAACCTCTGGCTGCAATGCTGTGTCTCTGGCCTGGCATTCGCCGTGATCGAGGGCACGCAAGGCAGCCTGGCGCCGATACCGAGTACCGGGTTTGCGCTGAGTGTGCTGTGGACGGCAGGTTTGTCGACCATGGGCGGTTACGGGCTCTATTGGCTGTGTCTGCGCCGGGCATCCACCACCCGCGTTGCCAGCGTCCTGTACCTGAGCCCACCGATCACGATGCTGTGGGCCTGGGCGATGTTCGACGAACCGCTTTCATGGCAGATGGCACTGGGGATGGCGGTGTCCGCCATCGGGATCTGGCTGGTGGTGCGTGAAGAAAGCCGGCAGATGCGACGGACTGAAAATCGGTAGGAGTCATCAAGAGTTCGCTGAGTCGGGCGGATAAGTCAATTTGAGCCCGATCACAGTGCTACAGTCGCGCACCAACAACGAGGGACCGCCATGCGCATCGTGGGAATTGCTTTGACCATCACACTGCTGACAGGGTGCGCGACGGCCAACGAAACCTTTGGCACCGGGCAGCTTTGCGGTATTCACCCTTATTGCGGTGTGTCCGTCGACCTCCAGGTGCTCAAGGCGACGACCGAAGATAACGCGACCATCGCACGCGCACTGGCGCCGTTCGCAGTCATCGATCTCCCCCTAAGCTTCGTCGCCGATACGCTGATCCTGCCCTACACCATTTTTCATATGAGACCGGCTGAGGATTAGGTTCCCTTTCCAAGGACGATGCTGCACATACTTGCCTGCTCGCGAAGGCGGAGTGTCAGGCAATGAGGATATGAATGTGCAGGCCTCTT
>NZ_JBHFJB010000040.1:0-15576 GCF_057334555.1 Pseudomonas sp. AGC41 | reverse complement strand
CCCACAGGAGCCTGGAAGGATCCGCGCGCGCAATTGTTTCCGACGGCCACGGAGCTGGCACCCTTGTTGCTACTACCTATGTACCCGCTGAGTAAGTGTCAAAAAAATGCGGGCCGCCAGAGAGAATAGATCATGAGCCAAGGTATTGAATTTAATCGGTTGATGCTGGACATGCGCTCCATGCAGATGGACGCCATGGCCCAGCCTAAATCGGTCGCGGTGCCCCAAGTGGCCGGCAGCAGCTTTTCCGACATGCTCGGTCAGGCCGTCAATAAAGTGAACGATACCCAGCAGGCTTCGAACCAGTTGGCCAGTGCTTTCGAGATTGGCAAAAGTGGCGTCGACCTGACGGACGTAATGATCTCTTCGCAGAAAGCCAGTGTCTCGTTTCAGGCGTTGACCCAGGTACGCAACAAGCTGGTTCAAGCCTATCAAGACATCATGCAGATGCCGGTCTAAGGAAACTATTGAGTCATGGCAGAAGCAGCCGTTGATAACGTTCCAGCCAAGACCACTCCGGTAGACGGCAAACCGCCGTTGTTCGGTCTGTCTTTCCTGGAAAACCTCTCCGAGATGACCATGCTGCGTCAGGTTGGCCTGTTGGTCGGCCTGGCTGCCAGCGTGGCGATTGGTTTTGCCGTGGTTCTCTGGTCCCAGCAGCCGGACTACCGTCCGCTGTATGGCAGCCTGGAGGGCATGGATGCCAAACAAGTCATGGAAACCCTGGCTTCCGCCGACATTCCTTATACCGTCGAACCCAATTCCGGCGCCTTGCTGGTCAAGGCCGACGACGTCGCGCGCGCACGCCTCAAGCTCGCCGCCGCTGGCGTGACGCCGACCGATGGCAACATCGGATTCGAGATCCTCGACAAGGACCAGGGCCTGGGCACCAGCCAGTTCATGGAAGCGACTCGTTATCGTCGCGGCCTGGAAGGCGAGCTGGCGCGGACCATTTCCAGCCTGAACAACGTCAAGGGTGCCCGCGTGCACCTGGCGATCCCGAAAAGCTCGGTCTTCGTGCGCGATGAGCGCAAGCCGAGTGCCTCGGTACTGGTTGAACTCTATTCCGGCCGCTCGCTTGAGCCAGGCCAGGTTGTTGCCATCATCAATCTGGTGGCGACCAGCGTTCCCGAGCTGAGCAAGTCGCAGATCACCGTGGTCGACCAGAAGGGCAACCTGTTGTCCGACCAGGCGGAAAACTCCGAACTGACCATGGCCGGCAAGCAATACGATTACAGCCGCCGCATGGAAGGCATGTTCACCCAGCGGGTGCACAACATCCTGCAACCGATCCTCGGCAATGGCCGCTACAAGGCCGAAGTCTCGGCGGACGTGGACTTCAGCGCCGTCGAATCGACTTCCGAGCAGTTCAACCCGGATCAGCCGGCGTTGCGCAGCGAGCAGTCGGTGAACGAACAACGGACCGCCAGCAACGGCCCGCAAGGCGTGCCCGGTGCCCTGAGCAACCAGCCGCCAGCGCCGGCCAGCGCGCCGCAAACCACCGGTGGCGCTACCGCCGCCGCGGGCATGGTACAGCCAGGCCAGCCGCTGATCGACGCCAATGGCCAGCAGATCATGGATCCGGCCACCGGCCAGCCGATGCTCGCGCCGTACCCGGCCGACAAGCGTCAACAATCGACCAAGAACTTCGAGCTCGACCGTTCCATCAGCCACACCAAGCAGCAACAGGGCCGTTTGAATCGCCTGTCGGTCGCCGTGGTGGTGGACGATCAGGTCAAGGTCAACCCGGCCAACGGCGAAACCAGCCGTGCGCCGTGGACCGCCGACGAATTGGCGCGCTTCACGCGCCTGGTGCAGGACGCGGTCGGTTTCGACGCCAGCCGTGGCGACAGCGTCAGCGTGATCAACGTACCGTTCTCCCTGGAGCGCGGTGAGGAAATCGCCGACATCCCGTTTTATTCGCAACCCTGGTTCTGGGATGTGGTCAAGCAAGTATTGGGTGTGTTGTTCATCCTGATACTGGTATTTGGTGTGCTGCGTCCGGTGCTCAACAACATCACCGGTGGCGGCAAGAACAAGCAGCTGGCAGGCTTGGGCGATGTAGAGCTGGGAGGCATGGGCGGCCTGGATGGCGAATTGGCCAACGATCGCGTCAGCCTCGGCGGGCCGCAGAGCATTCTGCTGCCAAGCCCGAGCGAAGGCTATGACGCTCAGTTGAACGCCATCAAGAGTCTGGTGGCAGAGGATCCGGGTCGTGTGGCCCAGGTCGTGAAAGAGTGGATTAACGCAGATGAGTGATAATCGAGCCGCTGTTGCCAAATTGTCCCGGGTCGACAAAGCCGCGATCCTGCTGCTGTCCCTGGGTTCGACGGACGCCGCCCAGGTGCTGCGCCACATGGGACCGAAAGAGGTCCAGCGCGTCGGCGTGGCCATGGCGCAGATGGGCAATGTGCACCGCGAGCAGGTCGAGCAGGTGATGAGCGAGTTCGTCGACATCGTCGGCGATCAGACCAGCCTGGGAGTCGGTTCCGACGACTACGTGCGCAAGATGCTCACCCAGGCCCTGGGCGAGGACAAGGCCAACGGCCTGATCGACCGGATCCTGCTGGGTGGCAACACCAGCGGCCTGGACAGCCTGAAGTGGATGGAGCCGCGCGCGGTCGCCGACGTGATCCGTTACGAGCACCCGCAGATCCAGGCGATCGTCGTCGCGTACCTCGATCCGGACCAGGCCGGTGAGGTGCTGGGCAACTTCGACCACAAAGTGCGCCTCGACATCATCCTGCGGGTATCGTCGTTGAACACCGTGCAGCCGGCGGCCCTGAAAGAATTGAACCAGATTCTCGAGAAGCAGTTCTCGGGCAACTCCAATGCTTCGCGCACCACTCTGGGCGGTATCAAGCGCGCGGCGGACATCATGAACTTCCTCGACAGTTCGATCGAAGGTCAACTGATGGACTCGATCCGCGAAGTCGACGAAGACCTGTCCGGTCAGATCGAAGACCTCATGTTCGTGTTCAACAACCTGGCCGATGTCGACGACCGCGGTATCCAGGCACTGTTGCGCGAAGTCTCCTCCGATGTGCTGGTGCTGGCCCTCAAGGGTTCGGACGAAGGCGTCAAGGAGAAGATCTTCAAGAACATGTCCAAACGGGCGGCCGAACTGTTGCGCGACGACCTCGAGGCCAAGGGCCCGGTGCGCGTCAGCGATGTGGAAACCGCACAGAAGGAAATCCTCACCATCGCCCGCCGTATGGCCGAAGCCGGAGAAATCGTGCTCGGTGGCAAGGGCGGCGAAGAGATGATCTAAGGTCGTTATGTCTGCCAAGAGCGATGATTCACCCAGCGACCTGATCCGCGCCCGCGACGTCGGTGGTTTCGACGTCTGGTCGCTGCCCAGCTTCGATCCCCATGTGCCGGAGCCTGAGCCTGCACCGGTGGAAGAGTTGCCGGAGATGGAAGAGGTGCCGCTGGAGGAAGTCCAGCCGCTGACCCTCGAAGAAGTCGAGAGCATTCGCCAGGAGGCCTACAACGAAGGCTTCGCCATCGGCGAAAAGGAAGGCTTCCACAGCACCACGATCAAGGTCCGCCAGGAAGCCGACGTGGCGCTGACGGCCAAGCTGCGGGCGTTGGAGTCGCTGATGCTGAACCTGTTCGAGCCGATCGCCGAGCAGGACACCCAGATCGAGAAATCCCTGGTCGGGCTGGTGCAGCACATCACCCGGCAAGTGATCCAGCGCGAGCTGGCCATCGATTCGAGCCAGATCGAGCACGTCATGCGCGAGGCCCTCAAGCTTCTGCCCCTGGGCGTCGGCAATGTGCGCCTGTACATCAATCCGCAGGACTTCGAGCTGGTCAAGGCCTTGCGCGAGCGTCACGAGGAAAGCTGGCGCATCGTCGAAGATGAAGCCTTGCTGCCCGGCGGCTGCCGGGTGGAAACCGAGCACAGTCGCATCGATGCGACGATCGAAACACGTATCAGCCAGGTCATGGCCAAGCTGTTCGACCAATTGCACGAGCAGGCGCTGCACCCGGCTGCGGCCGACCTGAGCCTGGAATTGCCGGACGAACCCAAGGGCGCCGTTATCGTCGATCCCGACGCGGCCGAACTGATTGCTGCCGAAGTGGACGGTCGCGATGCGCCTTGATCGAACCAGCTTCGGCAAGCGCTTGGGCAGCTATGCCGAGGCCACCGAGCTGGCCGGCCAGCCGATCCTCGAAGGTCGCCTGCTGCGCATGGTTGGCCTGACCCTCGAAGCGGAAGGCTTGCGCGCAGCCATGGGCAGCCGGTGCCTGGTGATCAACGATGACAGTTATCACCCGGTGCAGGTCGAAGCTGAAGTGATGGGCTTTTCCGGCAGCAAGGTATTTCTGATGCCGGTGGGCAGTGTCGCTGGCATCGCTCCCGGCGCCCGCGTAGTTCCGCTGGCCGATACCGGCCGGTTGCCCATGGGCATGAGCATGCTCGGCCGCGTGCTGGACGGGGCCGGGCGGGCCCTGGACGGCAAGGGTGGCATGAAGGCTGAAGATTGGGTGCCGATGGACGGCCCGACAATCAACCCGCTCAAGCGCGACCCGATCAGCGTGCCGCTGGACGTCGGCATCCGTTGCATCAACGGGTTGTTGACGGTCGGTCGCGGTCAGCGTCTGGGCCTGTTCGCCGGTACCGGTGTGGGCAAGAGTGTGCTGCTGGGCATGATGACCCGCTTCACCGAAGCCGACATCATCGTGGTGGGGCTGATCGGCGAGCGGGGCCGCGAGGTGAAGGAATTCATCGAACACATCCTTGGCGAAGAAGGGCTCAAGCGTTCCGTAGTGGTGGCGTCGCCGGCGGACGATGCCCCGCTGATGCGCCTGCGGGCCGCCATGTACTGCACGCGCATCGCTGAATATTTCCGCGACAAGGGCAAGAACGTCCTGTTGCTGATGGACTCGCTGACCCGTTTCGCCCAGGCCCAGCGGGAAATCGCCCTGGCCATCGGCGAGCCGCCGGCCACCAAGGGTTATCCGCCTTCGGTATTTGCCAAGTTGCCGAAGCTGGTGGAGCGGGCCGGTAACGCGGAGAAGGGTGGCGGTTCCATCACCGCTTTTTATACCGTGCTCTCCGAGGGCGACGATCAGCAAGACCCGATCGCCGACTCGGCCCGAGGCGTCCTCGACGGCCACATCGTGTTGTCCCGGCGCCTTGCCGAAGAAGGGCATTACCCCGCCATCGATATCGAAGCGTCGATCAGTCGGGTGATGCCATCGGTCATCAGCGCCGAGCACATGAGGCGCGCCCAGCAATTCAAACAATACTGGTCACGTTACCAGCAGAGTCGTGACCTGATCAGCGTGGGTGCCTACGTGCCCGGTGGCGATCGTGAAACCGACATGGCCATCAATCTTTATCCGGCCATGGCGGTCTACCTGCGTCAAAGCCTGAACGACAATATCGGCATGGGCGCCAGCGAAGCGCACCTGCAGACCATCTTCGCTCCCGTCGCGGGCGGATAACCGCTCATGGCCACAAGTCGTGCGGCGCGCCTGGCGCCGGTGGTGGACATGGCGGAAAAAGCCGAGAAGACCGCCGTGCAGCGGCTGGCTTATTTCCAGGGGCAGGTGGCCGTTGCCGAAAGCAAGCTGGCCGACCTGGAGAATTTTCGCCTTGAATACCAGGAGCAGTGGATTGCCCGTGGCAGCCATGGCGTTTCCGGGCAATGGCTGTTGGGCTACCAAGGATTCCTCGCACAGCTGGGTACGGCCATCGATCAGCAGCGCCAAAGCCTCGTCTGGCACCAGAACAATCTGGAAAAGGCCCGCCAGAGCTGGCAGGAAGCCTTCGCCCGGGTCGAAGGGCTGCGCAAACTTGTACAGCGTTATATCGATGAGGCCCGGCAGTTGGAAGACAAGCGCGAGCAGAAGTTGCTTGATGAACTGTCTCAGCGTTTGCCGCGTCAGGATCCGTATTGATCATGAAAGCGGAATTCTGTCGGTTGGAGAATTTGATTTCTTGCTCAGACCTTTACCTGATGCTACACCTTGTACACATATGTCCACGACAAGGAAGTGAATATGTCTGTCGTAACTGAAGTGTCCCCAGATGGGCAGAAGCTGACGATCTCGATCAAAGGTCGATTCGATTTTGGCCGGCACCAGGAATTTCGCGAGTCTTACGAACGGCTCGACAAGAAACCTGAGTCCATCGTGGTGGATTTGAAAGAAGCCACCTACCTCGACAGCTCTGCCTTGGGCATGCTCCTGTTGTTGCGCGATCATGCCGGTGGCGACGAGTCGGATATCCGCGTGGTCAACAGCAGCAGCGACGTCAAGAAAATCCTCGCGATTTCCAATTTCGACAAGTTGTTCGATATCAGTTGATCACCATGCAATCGTCGCCGGAGCCGCTGACGATCCTGATTGCCGAAGACAGTGCCGCCGACCGGCTGCTGTTGTCGACTATCGTCCGCCGTCAGGGCCATCAGGTGCTCACCGCGGGCGATGGCGCCGAGGCGGTCGAAGTGTATCGGGAGCAGCGTCCACACATGGTGCTGATGGACGCGATGATGCCGGTCATGGATGGCTTCGAAGCCGCGCAGCAGATCAAGCAACTGGCCGGGGACCAACTGGTCCCGATCATCTTTCTCACCTCGTTGACCGAAAGCGAAGGGTTGGCCCGTTGCCTGGAGGCTGGCGGTGATGACTTCCTCGCCAAGCCCTATAACCAGGTGATCCTGGCTGCCAAGATCAAAGCCATGGACCGCTTGCGTCGGTTGCAGGCCACGGTGGTCGAACAACGTGACCAGATCGCCCGCCACCACGACTACTTGCTTAACGAGCAGCGGGTTGCCAAGGCGGTGTTCGACAAGATTGCCCACTCCGGTTGCCTGAGCGCGCCGAATATCCGTTACCTGCAATCGCCCTATGCCTTGTTCAATGGCGATCTGCTGCTGGCCGCGTTCAACCCGGCTGGTGACATGCACATCCTGCTTGGGGATTTTACCGGCCACGGCTTGCCGGCGGCGGTCGGGGCGATGCCGCTGGCTGAAGTGTTCTACGGGATGACCGCGAAAGGCTACGGCCTGGCGCAGATCCTGCGAGAGATGAATGCCAAGCTCAAGCGCATCCTGCCAGTGGACATGTTCTGTTGCGCAACGCTGCTGTGCCTGAGCTTCCAGCGCTGCACCGTCGAAGTCTGGAACGGCGGCATGCCCGATGGTTACCTGCATGACAGCCTCAGTGGCGTGCGTACGCCGTTGCCGGCGCGGCACTTGCCGTTGGGCGTGCTCACGCCGCAACTGTTTGATGATCGCACTGAAGTGCATCCGATGTCGGTGGGTGACCGGGTATTCCTGTTGTCTGACGGCGTCATCGAAGCCAGCGACCGCGACGACCAGCCGTTTGGCGTGGAAAGGTTGCAGCAGGTGTTCGCGGCCAACCGCGAGCCCGATCGACTTTTCGAAGATATCCAGCAGGCCCTCGGTGATTTTCGCGGCGAGGCCCGCGACGACTTCAGCATGGTCGAGGTTCGGCTGGTCGCGCCTACGCAACTCAGCCCGCCGCCACCGGTCTATTCCGATAGCGGCCAGTCGAGTCCGCTGGATTGGTCGGTGAGCTTCGAGTTCCGCGCGCAGACGCTCAAGCGCTTCAACCCGATGCCTTACCTGTTGCAGTTATTGCTTGAAGTCCATGGGCTCAGAGGCCAGAGTGGCGCCTTGTACAGTGTCCTGACTGAGCTCTATTCCAACGCGCTGGAGCACGGCGTACTGGGGCTCGATTCGAGTCTCAAGCGTGATGCTGCGGGATTTGCCCGCTATTATACGGAGCGCGGCACCCGTCTGGATGAGCTGGACAGCGGCCATATCCGCGTGCATCTGCACGTGACTCCCCAAGGGGATGGCGGTCGCCTGGTCATTGAGGTCGAAGACAGTGGCCAGGGGTTCGATGTCAGCCGTGTGCTGGCCCGGCCTGTGGATCGTGACCGGTTATCCGGGCGCGGTGTGAGTCTGGTGCGCCAGCTATGCCACGAGGCCAGTTGGTCCGACGATGGTCGTAGTGCGCGCGTGGAGTTTTTCTGGGAGGCTCTGGCATAATCGGGGCCATTCTTGATCAAGGAGCGAACAAGTGAGCGAGATTCATCTGGATCGGGACGTGCTCAGCACGTTGAGGGAAGTCATGGAGGACGGGTATCCGGAATTGCTGGATACCTTCCTCAACGATTCCGAAGCACGCCTGCGGGTGTTGCTTGAGGCCAGGGACGCCGAGCAATTGAGCGCCACCGCCCACAGTTTCAAGGGCAGTAGCAGCAATATGGGCGCCATCCGCCTGGCTGAACTGTGCGGCGAACTGGAACAACGGGCCAAGCAGCCCTCGCTGGGCGGAATCGAGAAACTGGTCAGCGAGATCAACAGCGAGTTCACCTATGTTCGCGAGCTTTGCAAGGAAGAGCGCGAAGGCTTTCACTGTTAAAACGATTGTCGTTCGGTGCGTTGGCCCATCCCTTGCATTGTCCTGTCTCGACTGCATCAAAGATCCCAGTGCAGCGGAGACCATTTCATGCCCGTTACGCCTAATACACTCCTTCAGGCCGTTGCCCAGGCCAAGCCGCAGGCCACCGTCAATCCGTTGGCAGCTGGCCCGGACGCCGGGAATAAAGCCTCCAGTTTCGCCCAGGTGTTCGCCAAGCAGGCCCCCGTCAAATCCTCGACGGCCGCTGAACCGGCAATGAAGCCGGTGCGCGACAAGGTCTCCGACAACACCGTCAAAAAGGACGCCGGCAGCGACACGGCTGCCGCTCCTGAGCCGGCGGTTGCCGATAGCGGCAAACCCTTGCCCGCCGACAAACCGGCTGCGGCTGACGAGCCGACGCAAGACGTTAGCGATACGGCCGAGACGCCAGTAGCGGATGCCGCCCCGGTCGATCCGACACTCGACCCGGCCTTGCTGCCCGGGATAACCGTGCCTGAAGTCATTGCCGAGGCGCTGCCCGCGCCCGTGGTTGACCCGACCGAGGCGCCAGTCGTCGCGGCAGTCGCGGCGCCCGTGGTGGCTTCGGCCACGCCGGCCCCGGTGACCGATCCGGAATTCGACCCCCAGGCCGATCCGCTTGACGCCCTGCCGGCGTTGCGTCTGGCGATGGAGCAGAGTGGCCATGTATCCGCTTCCAGCCAGCAGCCCAAGGCGACGGCACCGGCGTCCGCAGATGGCGAGCCGACGTCGGCCCAGACCTTTGCGGCCGGCATGGCGAGCATGCTCAATGTACAAGCCGACCAGGACAGTACCAGTGCCGGCAGCCAGGGCGGTGAGAAGGCGTTCAGTGGCTTGCTCAACGAAGGCCTCAAGGATCTGACCGCAGCCTCCAGCGACACGCGGGTAGATGATTTCGCCAACCGCCTGGCGGCACTGACCCAGGCGGCTACGCCAAAAACCGCCAACGCGGTGCCGGTCAACCAGCCCATCGCCATGAACCAGAGCGGCTGGACCGAAGAAGTGGTCAACCGGGTGATGTACCTGTCGAGCGTCAATCTCAAGGCGGCTGATATCCAACTGCAGCCGGCCGAGCTCGGGCGCCTGGATATTCGCGTGAACATGGTCCCCGACCAGCAGACCCAGGTTACGTTCATGAGCGCCCATTCCGGCGTCCGTGAAGCCTTGGAAGGCCAGATCCATCGCTTGCGCGACAGCTTTGCCCAGCAGGGTATGGGCCAGGTCGACGTCAGCGTGTCGGATCAATCCCGTGGCTCCCAGGGCCAGGAACAGCAAGCCCAGCAACAGGCTCAGGCTGGACGCACGACTTCTTCTGGCGGCCGAGTGGATTCGGTCGACGAGGAGTTGCCGACCAGCGTTGCCGAAGTGGCGGCCAGCACCACCAGCGTCATCGGCACCAGCGCGGTCGACTACTACGCCTGATCTGCCGCCTGTGGGAGCGAGCCTGCTCGCGAAAGCGTCTTGTCAGTCACCCTTGCGGGGCTGACCCGGCGCAATCGCGAGCAAGCTCGCTCCCACATTGGTTTCTGCCGTACTGAAGATCGTAAGCGACCCTCATCCTTAACCCCGACACACTTCTGGCATAACACTTGCTCCAGCCAAGCCGTGCAACAGTGAAACCCCCGATTAGCGACGGATTATTGGCATGGCGAAGAGCGAAGCAGCAGCTGTAAAAGACCCCGCGACCAAAGGCAAACTCAAGATGATCATTTTGATCGTGGTGGGTCTGCTCCTGGCGGTGGGTGTTTCCGTGGGGGCGACCTGGTATTTCATGCACAGCGCTCAGAGCAAACCGGCAGAAGTGGTGGAAACCGCGCCGGTGGGCAAGCAGCCGGCGATTTTCGAACCCATGGCTCCGGCTTTCGTGGCCAACTACACCGTGAACGGTCGTCAACGCTACATGCAGGTCAGCATTACTTTGCAGGGCCGCAACCAGGCTGACCTGGAAGCGCTGCGGGTGCACATGCCGCTGATTCGCAATAACCTGGTGATGCTGTTTTCCGGACAGAGTTTCGACACCCTGGCCACTCCGGTCGGCCAGGAAATGCTGCGTCAGAAAGCCACGGCCAGCGTTCAGGAAGTGGCTCAGAAAGAGCTCGGCAAAGTGGTGATCGAACAGTTGCTCTTCACTAACTTCGTATTGCAGTAGGAACACGACATGGCCGTGCAGGACTTGTTGTCCCAGGACGAAATCGACGCGCTGTTGCATGGTGTCGACGACGGCCTGGTGCAAACCGAAAACGCTGCTGAACCGGGCAGCGTCAAAAGCTACGACCTGACCAGCCAGGATCGCATCGTTCGCGGACGCATGCCGACCCTGGAAATGATCAACGAGCGTTTTGCCCGATACACCCGCATCAGCATGTTCAACATGCTGCGCCGTTCGGCCGACGTGGCCGTCGGTGGCGTGCAGGTGATGAAGTTCGGCGAATACGTGCATTCGCTGTACGTGCCCACCAGTCTCAACCTGGTGAAGATCAAGCCGTTGCGCGGCACTGCGCTGTTCATTCTCGACGCCAAGCTGGTGTTCAAGCTGGTGGATAACTTCTTCGGCGGTGACGGCCGTCACGCCAAGATCGAAGGTCGCGAATTCACCCCGACCGAGCTGCGTGTCGTGCGCATGGTGCTGGAGCAGGCTTTCATCGATTTGAAGGAAGCCTGGCAGGCGATCATGGAGGTCAATTTCGAGTACATCAACTCGGAAGTGAACCCGGCGATGGCCAACATCGTTGGTCCGAGCGAAGCCATTGTCGTGTCGACTTTCCACATCGAACTCGACGGTGGTGGTGGCGACCTGCACGTGACCATGCCGTACTCGATGATCGAGCCGGTGCGCGAAATGCTCGACGCCGGTTTCCAGTCGGACCTCGACGACCAGGACGAGCGCTGGATCAATGCGTTGCGCCAGGACGTGCTGGATGTCGACGTGCCGATCGGCGCGACGGTTGCCCGGCGCCAGCTGCGCCTGCGGGACATCCTGCACATGCAGCCGGGGGACATCATCCCCGTCGAGATGCCGGAAGACATGATCATGCGCGCCAATGGCGTGCCGGCCTTCAAGGTCAAGATGGGCTCTCACAAAGGCAACCTCGCGTTGCAGGTGATCGAGCCGATCGAACGCCGCTGAGTGCTGTCAATCGCTTAAGTTTGTAACGGATTTTAGTTTTTTACCGATTCTTGCCCGCCGAGGAAACATGATGGCTGACGATATGAATACCCAGGATGACCAGGCGCTGGCCGACGAATGGGCTGCGGCCCTGGAAGAAACCGGTGACGCCGGACAGGCCGATATCGATGCGCTGCTGGCCGCCGATACGGGCAACCACGCTTCCAATCGCATGCAGATGGAAGAGTTTGGCAGCGTGCCGAAAAGCAATGAGCAAGTCACCCTCGACGGGCCGAACCTGGACGTGATTCTCGACATCCCGGTGTCGATCTCCATGGAAGTGGGCAGCACCGACATCAACATCCGCAACCTGTTGCAGCTCAACCAGGGCTCGGTGATCGAGTTGGATCGCCTGGCCGGTGAGCCGCTGGACGTGCTGGTCAACGGTACGCTGATCGCCCATGGCGAAGTGGTGGTGGTCAACGAGAAGTTCGGCATTCGCCTGACGGACGTGATCAGTCCGAGCGAACGCATCAAGAAGCTGCGCTGAATGAAAGGCTTTCTCGCCGCAGCCTTGATGCTGCCGTTCAGCGTGCTGGCGGCCGAGCCCGCGGCCACGGCCGCCGTTGCGCCGGCAAGTGGCGGCAGCATGGCCGGGCAATTGGCGCAGTTGGTGCTGGGCCTGCTTGTGGTGCTCGGGTTGATTTTTTTCCTCGCGTGGATGCTGCGGCGCGTGCAACAGGCGGGGCCTGCCGGCAAAGGCCAGGTCATCGACATCATCAGTTCCCGCGCGCTCGGCCCGCGGGATCGGTTGGTGCTGGTGCAGGTTGGCAACGAGCAGATCCTGCTCGGCCTGAGCCCCGGCACGATCACCGCGTTGCACGTCCTCAAGGAGCCGGTGCAGGTGCCCGCCACCGAGCAGGCCACCCCCGAATTTGCCCAGCGGCTCATGGAATTGTTGGGTAAAGATCAGAAGGATAAAAAGTAATGCCGTTGCGCATTCTGTTGGCGCTGGCCCTCTTGCTGGCCGCACCGTTGGCGTTTGCCGCCGACCCGTTGTCGATTCCGGCGATTACCTTGGGCACCAACGCCGAAGGGGCCCAGGAATATTCGGTCAGCCTGCAGATCCTGCTGATCATGACCGCGCTGAGTTTCATCCCGGCGTTCGTCATGCTGATGACCAGTTTTACCCGGATCATCATTGTCTTTTCGATCCTGCGCCAGGCCCTTGGCTTGCAGCAGACACCGTCGAACCAGATCCTCACGGGTATGGCGCTGTTCCTGACCATGTTCATCATGGCGCCAGTGTTCGACCGGGTGAACCGTGATGCGCTGCAGCCCTACCTCGCCGAGACGCTCAGTGCCCAGGACGCGGTGGCCCGGGCCCAGGTGCCGATCAAGGATTTCATGCTCGCCCAGACGCGCAGCAGCGACCTGGAACTGTTCATGCGTCTGTCCAAGCGTACCGATATCGCCAGCGCCGACCAGGCCCCGCTGACCATCCTGGTGCCGGCGTTCGTGACGTCCGAGCTGAAGACCGCGTTCCAGATCGGTTTCATGATTTTCATCCCGTTCCTGATCATTGACCTGGTGGTCGCCAGCGTTCTCATGGCGATGGGCATGATGATGCTGTCGCCGCTGATCATTTCGTTGCCGTTCAAGATCATGCTGTTCGTGCTGGTGGATGGCTGGGCCTTGATCATCGGTACGCTGGCGGGCAGTTTCGGCGGTGTTTAGACCACTTGCGCGGGTAACACGATATGACGCCTGAAGTAGCGGTAGACCTGTTCCGCGAAGCCCTCTGGCTGACCACCATGATGGTTGCCATCCTGGTGATTCCGAGCTTGCTGGTGGGCTTGCTGGTGGCGATGTTCCAGGCCGCGACGCAGATCAACGAACAAACCCTGAGCTTCCTGCCGCGCCTGCTGGTGATGTTGGTGACGCTGATCGTCGCCGGTCCGTGGCTGGTGCAAACCTTCATGGAATACATCCTGCAGCTGTACGGCAGTATTCCCCAGTTGATCGGCTGACCCGATGTCAATGCTCGAGCTGACGGACACCCAGATCAGCAGCTGGGTAGCGTCGTTTATCCTGCCGCTGTTTCGCGTCACCGCCGTGTTGATGAGCATGCCGGTCTTCGGCACGACCCTGGTACCAGGTCGCGTGCGCCTGTACCTGGCTGTGGCAATCACCGTGGTCATCGCGCCCGGACTGCCGCCGATGCCGCCGGTCAATGCCCTTGATCTCAGTGCGCTGATGCTGGTGGCCGAGCAGATCCTCATTGGTGTCCTGCTGGGGTTTTCCCTGCAGCTGTTCTTCCAGGCGTTCGTGGTCGCCGGACAAATCATTTCGATCCAGATGGGCATGGCGTTCGCCTCCATGATCGACCCCACCAACGGCGTCAACACGGCGGTCATCGGGCAGTTCCTGACGATGCTGGTAACGTTGCTGTTCCTCGGCATGAACGGCCATCTGGTGGTGTTTGAAGTGCTCACCGAGAGCTTCACCACGATGCCGGTGGGCAGTGCCATGCTGGTCAATCATTTCTGGGACATCGCCGGCAAGCTCGGTTGGGTCCTGGGGGCGGCGATGTTGCTGGTATTACCGGCCATCACCGCGCTGCTGGTGGTCAACATCGCTTTTGGGGTAATGACTCGCGCCGCGCCGCAGCTGAACATTTTTTCCATCGGCTTCCCCCTGACCCTGGTGCTGGGCATGGTGATTTTCTGGGTCAGCCTGGGGGATATTCTCAACCAGTACCAGCCGTTGGCCACCCAGGCCTTGCAGCTGCTACGCGACATGGCACAGGCGCGCTGAACCATGGCTGAGAGCGAAAGCGGTCAGGACAAGACAGAGGACCCCACGGAGAAACGCACGAGGGAGTCCCGCGAGAAGGGTGAGATCGCTCGCTCCAAGGAACTCAATACCTTGGCGATCATGCTTGCCGGCGCTGGCGGCCTGCTGATTTATGGTGGCGATCTGGCGCTGGAACTGCTGGAGATCATGCGCCTGAATTTTTCCTTGCCCCGGGAAGTGTTGCTGACCCCTGGCGCTATGACCCAGTACCTGCTGCATTCGGGCAAGATCGCTCTGCTGGCGGTTCAGCCCGTGCTGATTTTTCTATTGTTGGCCGCCTTCATCGGCCCGATTTCTTTGGGCGGATGGCTCTTCGCCGCCGGTAGCCTGGCACCGAAGTTCAGCCGGATGAATCCGGCGGCCGGCATCAAGCGCATGTTTTCCACCACGGCGCTGGTGGAGCTGCTCAAGGCTTTCGGCAAGTTCCTGCTGGTCCTGTCTGTCGCATTGGTGGTGCTGGAGGGCGACATCGACGATCTGTTGCGCATCGCCCATCAGCCGCTGGAGCAGGCCATCATTCATAGCGTGCAGCTGGTGGGATGGAGCACGTTGTGGATGTCTTGCGGCTTGATCCTGATCGCCGCCATCGACGTGCCGATCCAGCTCTATCAGAGCAAACAGAAGCTGATGATGACCAAGCAGGAAGTGCGCGACGAGCACAAGGACGCGGAGGGCAAGCCGGAGGTCAAGCAGCGGATTCGCCAATTGCAGCGCGAGGTCTCCCAGCGGCGCATGATGGCGGCGATCCCCGACGCCGATGTGGTCATCACCAACCCGACTCACTATGCCGTCGCGCTCAAATACGACCCCGACAAAGGCAACGCCCCGGTTCTGCTGGCCAAGGGCAGCGATTTCCTCGCGTTGAAGATCCGTGAAATCGCCGTGGCCAACGAAGTGATGCTGCTCGAATCGCCGGCGCTGGCGCGGTCGATCTACTACTCCACCGAACTCGACCAGGAAATTCCCGGAGGCCTGTACCTGGCCGTGGCCCAGGTGCTGGCCTACGTCTACCAGATCCGCCAGCACCGCGCCGGCAAGGGCAAGCGCCCCGAACCGCTGAAGGACCTGCCGATCCCGCCGGATTTGCGCCGCGATTCCTGAGTCAGCCGATGCCATTCCCTTAAGGCGATCGACAAACCCGTGGGGGGGGGGGGGGGTCCCGCTGGGCCGCGAAGCGGCCCCAGAAT
>NZ_JBHFJB010000039.1:232992-242467 GCF_057334555.1 Pseudomonas sp. AGC41 | reverse complement strand
GTGGCGAGGGAGCTTGCTCCCGCTGGGCGCGAAGCGCCCCCCTGATTCTGGATGAAGCACCGCAAAGGGAGGCTGCGGCTCCAGCGGGAGCAAGCTCCCTCGCCACGAAGAGCAAAACCGGACAAACGCACGCTCCATCCCGGTGCGCTTTTTGATGTACGCTCCTCCCCGCGCACCATCGCGTTCCGTCTCCTGCCGCCAGTGCTTTTAAAACACTTGTTCGGCACTATGGTTCGGAAATTGCTACCTTTATGCCGTCATACCGTTCAGACCTTCACCGGTAACAATCTTACGCGCCACAAGCGCTCAAATTGGTTTTAGGGACTCAATAATGAAAAAAGCACTGCTGACCCTTTCTGCACTGGCGTTGTGCATGGCCGCTGGCGTCGCCACGGCCAAGGAATACAAGGAACTGCGTTTTGGTGTCGACCCGTCTTACGCCCCGTTCGAATCCAAGGCCGCCGATGGCAGCCTGGTGGGTTTCGACATCGACCTGGGCAATGCGATCTGCGAAGAGCTGAAGGTCAAATGCAAATGGGTCGAAAGCGATTTCGACGGCATGATTCCCGGCCTCAAGGCCAATAAATTCGACGGCGTGATCTCGTCCATGACGGTGACCCCGGCTCGCGAAAAAGCCATCGACTTCTCCAGCGAGCTGTTCTCCGGCCCAACGGCCTATGTATTCAAGAAAGGTTCGGGCCTGAGCGAAGACGTTGCCTCGCTCAAGGGCAAGACGGTCGGCTACGAGCAAGGCACCATCCAGGAAGCCTACGCCAAGGCCGTGCTGGACAAGGCCGGCGTCAAGACCCAGGCCTACCAGAACCAGGACCAGGTCTACGCCGACCTGACCTCCGGCCGCCTCGACGCCGCGATCCAGGACATGCTCCAGGCCGAACTGGGCTTCCTGAAATCGCCAAAAGGCGAAGGCTATGAAGTCAGCAAGCCGGTGGACAGCGAACTGCTGCCATCCAAGACTGCCATCGGTATCAAGAAAGGTAACAAAGAGCTGAAGGCACTTTTGGATAAAGGTATCAAAGCGTTACACGACGACGGCAAATACGCCGAGATCCAGAAAAAACACTTTGGCGATCTGAATCTGTACAGCGGCAAATAATGCGCGGCGCCCACCCTGAACCGGGTGGGCGCTTTTTTCCTGCCAAAGGCAATGTCCATGTTCGAACAATTCCTACAAAGTCTGGGGCTCTCGGCCTTCAGCCTGCAGGGCTTTGGCCCGCTGCTGATGCAAGGCACCTGGATGACCATCAAGCTGTCGGCCCTGTCTTTGCTGCTCAGTGTCCTGCTCGGCCTGCTCGGCGCCAGCGCCAAATTGTCCAGCGTCAAACTGCTGCGTATTCCGGCCCAACTCTACACCACGCTGATTCGCGGCGTGCCCGACCTGGTGCTCATGCTGCTGATCTTCTACAGCCTGCAAACCTGGCTGACGTCTTTTACCGATTTCATGGAATGGGAATACATCGAGATCAACCCGTTCGGCGCCGGGGTCATCACCCTGGGCTTCATTTACGGTGCGTATTTCACCGAAACCTTTCGCGGCGCGATCCTCGCGGTGCCCCGCGGGCAGGTCGAAGCGGCCACGGCCTACGGCCTCAAGCGTGGTCAGCGTTTCCGTTATGTCGTGTTCCCGCAAATGATGCGCTTTGCCCTGCCGGGCATCGGCAACAACTGGATGGTCATGCTCAAGGCCACCGCACTGGTGTCGATCATCGGCCTGGCCGACCTGGTCAAGGCGGCCCAGGATGCGGGCAAGAGCACCTACCAGCTGTTTTATTTCCTGGTACTGGCGGCGCTCATCTATCTGCTGATCACCAGTGCATCCAACTTCATCCTGCGCTGGCTTGAACGCCGCTACGCCGCCGGAGCCCGGGAGGCGGTGCGATGATCGAACTCTTGCAGGAATACTGGCAACCGTTTCTCTACAGCGACGGCGTCCACATCACCGGCCTCGCGATGACCCTGTGGCTGCTCAGTGCTTCTTTGCTGATCGGCTTCGTGGTGTCGATCCCGCTGTCCATCGCTCGGGTTTCCCCCAGGTTTTACGTACGCTGGCCCGTGCAGTTCTATACCTACCTGTTCCGTGGCACGCCGCTCTATATCCAATTGCTGATCTGCTACACCGGCATCTACAGCATCGAGGCGGTACGCGCCCAACCCGTGCTCGACAGTTTCTTTCGCGACGCGATGAACTGCACGATCCTGGCGTTCGCGTTGAACACCTGCGCCTACACCACGGAGATCTTTGCCGGGGCGATTCGCAGCATGAACCACGGTGAAGTCGAAGCGGCCAAGGCTTACGGATTGACCGGCTGGAAGCTCTACACGTACGTGATCATGCCGTCAGCGCTGCGGCGCTCGCTGCCGTACTACAGCAATGAAGTGATATTGATGCTGCACTCGACGACCGTGGCGTTCACCGCTACCGTTCCAGACGTGTTGAAAGTCGCCCGGGATGCCAACTCGGCCACTTTCCTGACGTTCCAGTCGTTCGGGATCGCCGCGTTGATCTACCTGACCGTCACGTTTGCACTGGTGGGCCTCTTCCGTCTCGCCGAACGCCGCTGGCTGGCCTTTCTCGGCCCGACCCACTAAGGCTTCCGTTCCCAGGACATACATGTAAATGCGCCACCAGATTCATGACCTGCTGGCCCCGCTGCCGGGGACCGCACGCAAGATCCACAGCTTTCACTTCGGCCCGGAAAAAGCCGTCGGCAAAATCTATATCCAGTCGTCCCTGCATGCCGATGAACTGCCCGGCATGCTGGTCGCCTGGCACCTCAAGCAGCGCCTGGCCGAACTCGAAGCTTCGGGCCACCTGCGGCACGAAATCGTGCTGGTGCCGGTCGCCAACCCGATCGGCCTTGAACAGGTCCTGATGGACGTGCCCCTGGGCCGTTACGAATTGGAAAGCGGGCAGAATTTCAACCGCCGGTTCGTCGACCTGAGCGAAGAGATCGGCAACGAAATCGAAGGCCTGCTGACCGACGACCCGCAGCACAACCTGATGCTGATCCGCACCAGCCTGCGCGACGCCCTGAGTCGGCAGACCGCCAGCACACAACTGCAATCCCAGCGCCTGGTCCTGCAACGCCTGGCCTGTGATGCCGACATGGTGCTCGACCTGCATTGCGATTTCGAAGCCGTCGCCCACCTCTACACCACGCCCGAGGCCTGGCCGCGGGTCGAGCCGCTGGCGCGCTACATCGGCGCCGAGGCCAGCCTGTTGGCGACCGACTCGGGCGGCCAATCGTTCGATGAGTGCTTCACCTTGCTCTGGTGGCAGCTCAAGGAGCGTTTCGGCGAGCGCTTCGAAATTCCCCTGGGCAGCTTTTCGGTGACTGTCGAATTGCGCGGCCAGGGTGACGTCAACCATGGCCTGGCGAGTCTCGATTGCCAGGCCCTGATCGAATACCTGATCCACTTCGGCGCCATCGACGGTGAGCCGGTGCCGTTGCCCGACCTGCCCTACCCGGCCACGCCGCTGGCCGGCGTCGAACCGGTGGCGACACCGGTCGGCGGCCTGCTGGTGTACAGCGCCCTGCCCGGTGAATACCTGGAGGCGGGACAGCTGATCGCCGAAATCATCGACCCGGTCAACGACACTGTCACCCCCGTCCATTGCCGTAATGCCGGGCTGCTGTACGCCCGCTCGCTGCGCCGCATGGCCACCGCCGGCATGGTCATCGCCCATGTCGCCGGGACCGAAGCCTACCGCAGCGGCTACCTACTTTCGCCTTGAGGATGCCTGTTCCATGTACAAACTGACCATCGAAGGCCTGCACAAAAGCTATGGCCAGCATGAGGTGCTCAAAGGGGTTTCGCTCAAGGCCAGGACCGGCGACGTGATCAGCCTGATCGGCGCGAGCGGCTCGGGCAAAAGCACCTTTCTGCGCTGCATCAATTTCCTTGAACAACCCAACGACGGCGCCATGAGCCTGGACGGCCAATCGATCCAGATGATCAAGGATCACCACGGCATGCGCGTGGCCGACGCCGACGAACTGCAACGCATCCGCACGCGCCTGGCCATGGTGTTCCAGCACTTCAACCTGTGGAGCCACATGACCGTGCTGGAAAACATCACCATGGCACCGCGTCGGGTGCTGGGGGTCGGCAAGCAGGAAGCCGAGGATCGCGCCCGCCGTTATCTCGACAAGGTCGGCCTGCCGGCACGCGTTGCCGAGCAGTACCCGGCGTTCCTGTCCGGTGGCCAGCAACAGCGCGTAGCGATTGCCCGCGCCTTGGCCATGGAGCCTGAGGTCATGCTGTTCGACGAACCGACCTCGGCCCTGGACCCGGAACTGGTGGGCGAAGTCTTGAAGGTCATCCAGGGTTTGGCCGAAGAAGGCCGGACCATGATCATGGTGACCCACGAGATGAGCTTCGCCCGCAAGGTGTCCAATCAGGTGTTGTTCCTGCACCAGGGCCTGGTGGAAGAAGAAGGCGCGCCGGAAGACGTGCTGGGCAGCCCGAAGAGCGAACGGCTCAAGCAGTTCCTCAGTGGCAATCTGAAATAAACCTCGACACACCTGAGAGCCTGTTTTTGTGACGAACCGCTTTTGTGGCGAGGAAGCTTGCTCCCGCTGGAGGCGCAGCCTCCCCTGCAGTGTGCCATCCAGATCCAGAGGGCCGCTTCGCAGCCCAGCGGGAGCAAGCTCCCTCGCCACAGAAGCGCGCTCGCCACAATGTCCTGCATAAAACCTTTCATACCCTGCCGTGGTCTTTGAAGAAGGACTTTCAGGGCGCATACCGCACGCATGGCGACATCCAGCAACTTCGCGAAACAGTGGTTCGATGCCCGTGGCTGGAAGCCGTTCGCCTTTCAAAAGCAGGTATGGGCTGCGGTCAAGCGTGGCGAGTCGGGGCTGCTGCATGCCAATACCGGCGCTGGCAAGACCTACGCCGTGTGGTTCGCCGCCCTCAACCGTTTTGCCCGCAGCGTGCCGCCACCGGACAAGCCTCGTAAACGCAAACCGCCGACCGAACCGCTGACCGTCTTGTGGATAACGCCGATGCGTGCGCTGGCCGCCGACACCGGCAAGGCTCTCGAAGCGCCCCTCGATCCGCTGCAGATTCCCTGGAGCGTAGGCCTGCGCACCGGCGATACCAGCGCCAGCGAACGCGCCCGGCAAGGCCGGCGCCTGCCCACGGCGCTGATCACCACGCCCGAAAGCCTGACATTGATGCTCGCCCGCGCTGATGCGCAAACGGCCGTGTCGACCCTGCGCATGGTCGTGGTGGATGAGTGGCACGAATTGCTCGGTAACAAGCGCGGCGTGCAGTTGCAACTGGCCCTGGCTCGCTTGCGGCACTGGCACCCCGACCTGATCGTCTGGGGCGTATCCGCGACCTTGGGCAACCAGGCCCACGCCGAGCAGGTATTGATCCCACAAGGCAGCGGAATAAGTGTGCAGGGCGCCGATGCCAAGGCGTTGCAGGTCGATACGCTGTTGCCGCCAACCCTCGAACGGTTTCCATGGGCGGGGCATATCGGCCTGAAAATGTTGCCCCAGGTGGTTGCTGAAATCGACACCAGCAACAGCTGCCTGGTCTTTACCAATACTCGCGCGCAAGCGGAAATCTGGTACCAGGCCATTCTTGAGGCGCGCCCTGATTGGGCCGGACTGATTGCGTTGCACCATAGCTCTCTGTCCCGCGACACCCGCGATTGGGTGGAACGCGCGTTGAAGGACGGCCAGCTCAAGGCAGTCGTGTGTACGTCCAGCCTCGACCTGGGGGTGGATTTCCTGCCCGTGGAACGCGTGCTCCAGATTGGCTCGGCGAAAGGCGTCGCCCGCTTGATGCAACGCGCCGGACGCTCCGGTCATGCGCCGGGGCGGACCTCGCGAATAACCTTGGTGCCGACCCACAGCCTGGAGCTGATCGAGGCCGCCGCCGCCCAGGACGCCGTGGGGCAGCGGCGAATCGAGCCGCGTGAATCGCCCCACAAGCCTTTGGATGTACTGGTCCAGCATCTGGTCAGCATGGCCCTGGGCGGTGGTTTTGTTCCCGAGGAGCTGTTCAATGAGGTACGCGGCGCCTGGGCCTACCGCGACCTGAACCCGGCCGAGTGGGCCTGGGCGCTGGCGTTCGTGCGCCACGGCGGCCTGTCGCTGACCGCCTACCCTGATTACCGACGGGTCGAACCGGACGAACACGGGATCTGGCGCGTGCCTGACGCCCGCCTGGCCCGGCGCCACCGCATGAGCATCGGCACCATCGTCAGCGACGCCAGCCTGCAATTGAAATTCTGGAGCAAGGGCGGCGGCGGCAAGACCCTGGGCAGCGTGGAAGAAGGATTCATCGCACGCTTGCGCCCCGGCGATGGATTCCTGTTCGCCGGCCGCTTGCTCGAGTTGGTCCGGGTCGAGGACATGACCGCTTACGTACGCCGCAGCCAGGCGAAAAAAGCCGCCGTGCCGCGCTGGAATGGAGGACGCATGCCGCTTTCCAGCGAACTCGCTGCCGCGGTCGTCGCGCGCTTGAGCGAAGCCGCCTTGGGCCGCTTTGACGGACCGGAAATGCAAGCCGTACAGCCGTTGCTGACAACGCAGCTGCGTTGGTCCGGCCTGCCGACGCAGGGAACGCTGCTGGCCGAAGCGCTCAAATCCCGGGAGGGTTGGCACCTGTTCCTGTATCCGTTCGCCGGGCGCCAGGTACATCTGGGCCTGGCCAGCCTGTTGGCCTGGCGCGTCAGCCAGCGCCAACCGGTGACGTTCTCGATTGCGGTCAATGACTACGGCCTGGAATTGCTCAGTGCCACCGAGCTGGACTGGTCAACACATCTGAACCCGGCGCTGTTGCGCACCGATGGCTTGCTGGCGGACGTTCTCGCCAGCCTGAACGCCGGAGAACTGGCCCTGCGCCGCTTCCGCGAAATCGCCCGGATCGCCGGGCTGGTGTTCGCCGGCTACCCCGGCGCCCCCAAGAGCACCCGCCAAGTGCAGGCTTCCAGCGGGTTGTTCTATCAAGTGTTCAAGCAATATGACGCCGATAACCTGCTGCTGGCCCAGGCCGGCGAGGAAGTCCTGCGCGAAGAATTGGATATACGCCGACTGGAGCAGACCTTGGAACGCCTCGATACCTTGAAGCTCGACCTGCACCTGATCAAACGCCCTACTCCGCTGGGCTTCCCCTTGCTGGTGGAGCGATTCCGCGAAAGCATGAGCTCGGAAAAGCTCGCCGATCGTATCCGGCGCATGGTCAGCGAACTGGAAAAAACCGCTGATCGAGGAAGCGTCTGATGCCCGCGCCGTATCCCGTCAACCTCGCGGGCGAAGAGCTCTGGCTGTTGCCGCAAAAAGCCCTGTACTGGCCGGCCCAGGAAACCCTGATGGTGGCCGATGTGCATTTCGGCAAGGCAGCGGCCTACCGCAGCCTCGGCCAACCGGTCCCCCACGGCACCACGGCGAACAACATCGCGATGCTTGACGAGTTGCTGGCGAGCCTGCCGTGCCGGCTGCTGATATTCCTCGGGGACTTCCTGCATGGGCCAGGCTCCCATGCCCCAGGCACCTTGAAGGCCCTTGCCGACTGGCGTGAACGGCGTCGCAAACTCGCCATCACGCTCATCCGTGGCAATCACGACAAGCGCGCCGGCGATCCGCCAGCGGCACTCAATATCCGCGTCGTCCCCGAGCCATTGCTGTTGGGCCCTTTCGCCGTGCAACACGAGCCTACCCCGCATCCACGTCGACACGTGCTCGCCGGGCATGTGCACCCGGTCTACCACCTGAGCGGTAAAGGCCGGCAACGCCTGCGCTTGCCGTGCTTCCGCCTCGGTAGCGAGATCAGCCTGCTACCGGCCTTCGGTGCCTTCACGGGAGGCTATCGGGTCGATCAGGACACCGACTGCAAGATCTTCGTAGTGGGCGACAACGAAATATGGCCCGTCAGTTGAAGCGATCAGGCTTGAACTGACGGGCCATAGGCTGATCAGGCTACGGGCGCGGGAGGCGGTTCGTCCGGAAGAGTCGGTTCGCCGGGTTCGGTAGGCTGTTCGTTAGGGGTATCGGGATCGGGCTGGCCAGGGATGCCGCCCGCCGCTTCAGCAGGGTGGGCCAGTAATGACCAAGCCAGGACGCCGATCTGATTGGGCTCAAGCCTTGCCAGTTCGGCACTGATTCGCGGATCGATCTTCATAGAGCAACTCCTGAGCGAAGGCCCGTTGCGCAGACGCAAAAACGGGCAGTACACCCAATAGAGTGCCTGCCCGCTCAGGAATTCCAACAGCTCGTCAGAATCAGGTACGCGGCAGTGTCACACCGCGCTGGCCCTGGTACTTGCCGCCACGGTCCTTGTAGGAAACTTCACATTCCTCATCGGACTCAAGGAACAACATCTGCGCCACGCCCTCGTTGGCGTAGATCTTCGCCGGCAGGGTCGTGGTGTTGGAGAACTCCAGGGTCACGTGGCCTTCCCATTCAGGTTCCAGGGGTGTCACGTTGACGATGATGCCGCAGCGGGCGTAGGTGCTTTTACCCAGGCAGATGGTCAGCACGTTGCGTGGGATGCGGAAGTACTCGACGGTGCGGGCCAGGGCGAAGGAGTTCGGCGGAATGATGCAGACGTCGCTCTTGATGTCGACGAAGCTCTTCTCATCGAAATTCTTCGGGTCGACGGTGGCCGAGTTGATGTTGGTGAACACCTTGAATTCGTCGGCGCAGCGCACATCGTAGCCGTAGCTGGAAACGCCGAAGGAGATCAGCCGCTCGGCGCCTTCGCCACGCATCTGGCGCTCTACGAAGGGCTCGATCATGCCGTGCTCTTGCGCCATGCGGCGAATCCACTTGTCCGATTTGATGCTCATGGCGGGTTTCCTGAAAATAGCGAGGTGGAAAAAACTGTCCGGCATCTTACCGGGGCGCGGGACGGGTTCAAAGGGCGAGACGCAATTCTCGGCGATCCGCCTTGATTTCCGGGCTCTGACGGCTATCGCCATGGCCGTCAGTCATTAAAACCGAGAAACCTTCGCAAAGACCATTGGCACGTTTCGGAAAAAGGGGTAAGGTGGCGTCACTGTGTTGCTTGTGTCACTGAGAATCTCTACACGATATGTTGAATTTCGATCCAACCATCTACAAGAATTTTTCCTGCTCTTTGCACTCAGTCTCGGCCAGGGTTCTTCCTGAGTCGCAGTTATCTTTGTTCAAGGAGTTACACCATGTCTAATCGCCAAACCGGTACCGTTAAGTGGTTCAACGATGAAAAAGGCTTCGGCTTCATCACCCCACAATCCGGTGACGATCTGTTCGTTCACTTCAAAGCTATCCAATCCGACGGCTTCAAAAGCCTGAAAGAAGGCCAACAGGTTTCTTTCATCGCTACCCGCGGTCAGAAAGGCATGCAAGCTGAAGAAGTTCAAGTTATCTAACTTGTCCTTGCTTTAGTAAGAAGCCCCGCCCTCAAAAGCGGGGCTTTTTTGTGCCTG
This sequence comes from Pseudomonas sp. AGC41, assembly GCF_057334555.1. Lineage (NCBI taxonomy): Bacteria > Pseudomonadati > Pseudomonadota > Gammaproteobacteria > Pseudomonadales > Pseudomonadaceae > Pseudomonas > Pseudomonas sp. AGC41. The sequence goes on along the minus strand of NZ_JBHFJB010000039.1, from coordinate 233,022 downwards.
GGTGTTTTTGGAAACCGAAACCAGTGTGGG
>NZ_JBHFJB010000039.1:227899-232963 GCF_057334555.1 Pseudomonas sp. AGC41 | reverse complement strand
CGCTCCCACAGGGTATGGTGGTGGATACCGGGGTTACCAGGTCACGCCAAAGCCGGCGGTGTAGCGCGTCTTGCTCAGGTCGCTGTCTTCGGTCCCTTCGATGACATCCTTCTCGGCCTTAAGGTTGAGCGACGCCCAGTCAGTGACCTTGTAGCGCAACCCGATCTCCGCGTCATAGGCGTATTCAGCCACGCCGGACAGCGGCTTGCCCACTTCGCCGTTGGTGAACAGCTCGACGCGCTTGCCGATCAGGTAACGGTTGTAGTCCCACTTCATCGCCACGGAATAGAAGTTGTCCTTGCCGCCGTCGCGGTATTCATAGTCGGTGCGGTTGAGCAGCGAACCCAGGGAGAATGCGCCCAGTTCGTCGTCCCAGAACTGATAACCCGGACCAGTACCGACCACGCGCTGGCGGGCCAGGTCTTCGACCTTGTCGCGCTTGTAGTTCAAGCGACCCTGCCAGAACCATTTTTCCGTGAGGAAGCGGTCCAGGGAATATTCCAGCCGCCAGTTGTCGGCCGAAACCACATCATCCTGGAATTCGCGGTTGTATTCGCCTTCGGCGGTGTGCCGCCATCTGCCGTGGCGCGCCGAGGTCTTGAAGTCGATGTCGTAATCGTCGGTGTCGGCTTCCGCGCGCTGGTAATCCAGTGCAGCGTCAATATTGCCCTTCCACACGAGGTCCTCGACCACCGGCTTGGGTTTGAGGATCTGCTGGATGCTCGCCAGCTCGACGGTCTTGGGCGCATCACCATTGGCCAGGGTGACCTTGCCATCCTCGGCCGCCTGTAACGCCTTGGCTTTTTCGCCGGTGTAGGCATCCTGCTTGACCAGCAGTTGCTGGTCGCTCTCAAGCGTCTTGACCTGTTTCCAGTCAATCGGGATCGCGCCCGCGTAATCGGTCTGGATCAGCAATTTTCCGCCGTCGAAAACGGTTATCTTGCCGCTGAGCTTGTCGCCGTTCTTCAACCAGACGGTATCGGCGAGCAAAGGCATGGAGGCACTGGTAACAGCTAGGCACAACAGGGTTCTGGACAACATAAGCGATAATGGGCTCAAGTTTGCGAGGAAAAGGCGGCATTATCCCCCAGGATGACACCTCAGCAACGACTGACCTGCATATGGATGATGAGTTCATTTATCAACTGGCCCTGTAGGCATTAATCTACAGACGGCCATTTCCAGGAATCCTCCACGTGACCGACACCCCAGCGGCCTCCGAGAACGCCGCCCAGATCCGCCGCACCACGCTTTACCTGACCTTGGCCCAAGTGCCGGCCGGCAAGGTCGTCACCTATGGTCAGCTTGCCGAAATGGCCGGCCTGGGCCGCGCCGCGCGCTGGGTCGGACGAACGCTCAGCCAGTTGCCGAACGACACGAAGCTGCCGTGGCATCGAGTCCTCGGTGCCGGTGGTCGGGTCAGCCTGCCGGCGGGCAGCGCCTCGGGGGACGAACAACGCACACGTCTGCGCATGGAAGGGATCAGTGTCCTGAATAATCGTGTTGATATTCAGCGTCATGGCTGGCGCCCGGTAGAGCACAGCGGTTAGAGTGCGCGCTTTGTTTTCGCAATTTTTGAGGCAGACTCCAGCCCATGCCCCGTAAAACCTGGCGCGCCGCCCTTGCCGCCTATGCCAGTCCTTCGACGCTCGTGCTGTTGCTGCTTGGCTTCGCCGCCGGCCTGCCTTATATGCTGGTGTTCTCCACGCTGTCGGTCTGGTTGCGCGAGGCCGGCGTGGCCCGCGAAACCATTGGTTACGCCAGCCTGATCGGCCTGGCCTATGCCTTCAAATGGGTCTGGTCGCCCCTTCTCGACCAATGGCGCCTGCCATTGCTCGGCAAACTGGGACGTCGACGCTCGTGGCTGGTGCTCTCCCAGGCCCTGGTGATCCTCGGCCTGGTCGGCATGGGTTTCTGTGACCCACAAAAACACCTGTCCTGGCTGATCGCGATTGCCGTCATCGTGGCCTTCGCCTCGGCCACCCAGGACATCGCCGTCGATGCCTACCGACTGGAAATCGCCGACGACACCCGCCAGGCCGCCCTGGCTGCCAGCTATATGTCCGGCTACCGCGTCGCCGCGTTGCTGGCTACCGCCGGCGCGCTGTTTTTCGCCGAGGGGTTCGGCTCGACCGGGTTCAGCTACAAGCATTCGGCCTGGGCCGGTACGTACCTGCTGTTTGGCGTGCTGATGGTCCCGGCGCTGCTGACCTCGCTGTTCATGCGCGAGCCGCCAGTACCGTTGCGCACTCAATTGCAGGCCGGGCGCTATACGTTCGTCCATCAGTTGGCTTCGGTATTCGTATTGATCGTGCTGCTGGTGTCGGTCCCGGCGATGTTCACCCAGCTCTACAACACTGACTTTGCCAGCGTGCTGTTCGAAGGCGTCAGCCTGCTCGACCTGCTGCTCCAGGACCGCGCCTTCCTGCGCGCCATCCTCTATATCATCCTGACCGCGCTGTGCCTGTCGTCCATGGGACGCCGCGGCCTGGCGCCGGTACTGACGCCAGTCAATGATTTCATCCTGCGCTACCGCTGGCAGGCCCTGCTGCTGCTCGGCCTGATCGCGACCTACCGGATGTCCGACACGGTCATGGGCGTCATGGCCAACGTTTTTTATATCGACCAGGGTTTCACCAAGGATCAGATCGCCAGCGTCAGCAAAATCTTCGGACTGATCATGACCCTTGTCGGCGCCGGCATGGGCGGCCTGCTGATCGTGCGCTTCGGCATCCTACCGATCCTGTTCATCGGCGGCGTATCGTCGGCGGCTACCAACATCCTGTTCCTGATGCTCACGGACATGGGCGCCAACCTGAAGATGCTGATTGTCACGATTTCCCTCGACAACTTCAGCTCCGGCCTGGCCACCTCAGCGTTCGTCGCGTATCTGTCGAGCCTGACCAACCTGAAATTCTCCGCGACCCAATACGCCCTGCTCAGCTCGATCATGCTGTTGTTGCCGCGCCTGATCGGCGGCTACTCAGGGGTCATGGTGGAAAAATTCGGCTACCACGATTTCTTCCTGATCACCGCCCTGCTCGGCGTTCCGACCTTGCTGCTGATCGCCTTGCACTGGTATCAGGAGAATCGCCGAGAGGGCTCGACGCCTGAATCGGCGCCAGAGTCGGAATCGACGCCGCCCCGGCCCGCTCAAGAGTTGTAGGAAATCTCAACAGGCGCCGACGAAAGCGGCGCCTGAATCCGGCGACCGGCCACGCGCCTGTACGCCAGGGCATCACGCCCGTACAATGCTGCGTCACTTCTCGTCATCAGCAACCGACAACGGCCAACCATGCGCACCAGTCAATTTTTGCTCGCCACACAGAAAGAAACGCCTTCCGACGCCGTCGTGATCAGCCACCAGCTGATGCTGCGCGCAGGCATGATCCGCAAGCTCGCCTCCGGCCTGTACACCTGGCTGCCGATGGGCCTGCGGGTGATGCGCAAGGTCGAAGCCATCGTCCGCGAAGAAATGGACGCCGCCGGCTCTCTGGAAGTGTTGATGCCGAGCACCCAGCCGGCCGAGCTGTGGCAGGAGTCGGGGCGCTGGGAGGAATACGGCCCGGAGCTGCTGCGCATCAAGGACCGTCATGGTCGCGATTTCTGCGCGGGGCCGACTCACGAAGAAGTGATCACCGACCTGATGCGCAACGAGTTGAGCAGCTACAAGCAGCTGCCAATCAACCTGTATCAGATCCAGACCAAGTTCCGTGACGAGATCCGTCCACGCTTCGGCCTGATGCGCGGTCGTGAATTCATCATGAAGGATTCGTACTCGTTCCACGCCGACCTGGCCTCGCTGCAAGTCACTTACGAGCGCATGCACCAGGCGTACTGCAACGTGTTCACCCGCCTGGGCCTGAAGTTCCGCCCGGTTGAAGCCGACAACGGCTCCATCGGCGGTGCCGGATCCCACGAATTCCACGTGCTGGCCGAGTCCGGCGAAGACGACATCGTCTTCAGCAACGGCTCCGACTACGCCGCGAACATCGAGAAAGCCGAAGCCGTGCCACGGGAAACCTCCCGCGCCGCACCGGCCGAAGAATTGCGCCTGGTCGACACGCCGAACGCCAAGACCATTGCCCAATTGGTGGAAGGCTACAACCTGCCCATCGAACGCACCATCAAGACCCTGATCGTGCGCGCGGAAGAAGAAGGCAAGCTGATTGCCCTGATCATTCGTGGCGACCACGAGCTGAACGAAATCAAGGCCGCCAACCAGCCTGGCGTCGCCAGCCCGCTGGTCATGGCCACCGATGCCGAACTGCGCGATGCCATCGGCGCCGGTGCCGGCTCCCTCGGCCCGTTGAACCTGCCGTTGCCGATCATCATTGACCGCTCGGTGGAATTGATGAGCGACTTCGCCATCGGCGCCAACATCGACGACAAGCACTATTTCGGCGTGAACTGGGAACGCGACCTGCCGGTCCCAACCGTCGCCGATCTGCGCAACGTCGTGGCCGGCGACCCGAGCCCGGACGGCAAAGGCACGCTGGAAATCAAGCGCGGCATCGAAGTCGGGCATATCTTCCAGCTGGGCGACAAGTACAGCAAGGCGATGAAGTGCGAAGTACTCGGCGAGAACGGTAAGCCGGTCACGCTGCAGATGGGCTGCTACGGCATCGGCGTGTCCCGCGTGGTGGCTGCGGCCATCGAGCAGAACAACGACGAGAATGGCATCATCTGGAGCGACACGCTGGCGCCGTTCCAGGTTGCCCTGGTGCCGCTGCGCTATGAAACCGAACAGGTTCGCGAAGCGACCGACAAGCTCTACGCCGAGCTGACGGCCGCCGGCTTCGAAGTCCTGCTGGACGACCGCGACAAGAAAACCAGCCCCGGCATCAAGTTCGCGGACATGGAACTGATCGGCATCCCGCACCGGATCGTCGTCAGTGACCGTGGCCTGGCCGATGGCAACCTGGAGTACAAGAGCCGTACCGAGGCCGAGGCGCAAGCGCTGCCGGTCGCCGACGTGCTGTCCTTCCTTCAGGCCCGTATCCGCCGCTGAGACCAGATAGAGACGTCATGTTCAAGCGAAACACCTTAGGCCTCGGGGGGGCC
>NZ_JBHFJB010000039.1:226858-227797 GCF_057334555.1 Pseudomonas sp. AGC41 | reverse complement strand
GTGCGCCCCCCTGCTGGTCAGCGGCTGCGCCAACCAGATGTCGCAACGCAACGAGCACGAAGAACGGATCGAGCGCAAATTGCTCGACCATAGCCTGCAGATCGATGTGGGCGAACCCAAGGTGCTCGACCTGCCGCAGCGTCGGGTGCGGATCAACGAGCAGAAGACTTTCGAGGTCACCGAGTTCGAGGTCACCCGCCATTACGATCGCTACACGCCGTACCAGCCTTGGCGGGAGGTCTACGAGATCCCGCTGGGCGCGGTGGCGGTGGTGGCCGGCGTCGGCGCGAACGTGGTCAATGTGTTCGCCCTCGGCAGCTTGCCGGACAGTGCGACCCGCGACTGGATCAGCTACGGTTTTGCCGGACTCAATCCATTCATGAACGTGCCTTCCAATGGCCGTGCCCAGCAGAACCTGGCAGGTATCGATGAAGTCCAGCGCGACAAGCGCACGGAACATTCGAGCCTGCCCTGGAGCGAACGCCCGGTACAGGTGAAAGCCGCCCGGCAGACATTCGAGCTGAGCACCGACCGTAACGGCGTGTTGCGCTTGAACCTGCTGGAAAGCCCGTTCGCCGAGCATGACCTGAGCCAGTTCGGCAAACTGCAGATCAGCGTGACGGACGCCCAGGACGAGGTGCACACCGACTCATCCCTGAGCGTCAGCAGTACGTTGCGCAGCAAACTGGTCGAAGCCCACGCCTTGATCTACGACGACCTGGAAGACGACGAAGTGAGCCAGTGGGTGCATCGGGTCAAGCGTCTCTCGGAGCTGGGGCTTGAAGAAGAGGCCAGCGAACTCGAACAGAGCCTGATCGAACTGACCCGCAACGATCCGGAACTGCAGGCCGAATTCATCAAGGCCCTGACCAAGGATGGCGGGCGGTTGGTGGCGGACCCGAGCGCGAGCTGACTCTGGAGTGCACCCTGTGGTGAGGG
>NZ_JBHFJB010000039.1:220534-226799 GCF_057334555.1 Pseudomonas sp. AGC41 | reverse complement strand
CACCACAGGGGTGTCATGCATTTTCCGAGGCCAGCGGCTTTACCGCTCAAACAACTCCAACTGCTCAAACCCGCCCCGCAAATCCTCCAACCTCACCCCTATCCCCAACAATCGCACCGGCTTACCGCCGCGGTTGAACGCCTGGGTCAACAGTAGCTGGTAGCTGCCCAGGTCCCGCCCTGCCCCGGCCTGCTCAAGGGTGGTCTGGGTGAAGTCATGGAATTTCACTTTGACGAACGGCTTGCCCGGTCGGTAGCTGCTGTCGATCCGCGCCATGCGCCCACCCAGGGTTTCCATCAGTTCGGGCAGTTTGTCGAGGCAGCTCTGCAGATCAGGCAAATCGACGTCGTAGGTGTTTTCCACGCTGATGGATTGCCGCCGGCTGTCGTTGTGCACCAGGCGCTCGTCAATCCCACGGGCGAGGCCCCAGAGTCGCTCGCCGAAACTGCCGAATTCGCGCACCAGCGCCAACTTGTCCCACTCGCGCAAGTGCCGGCAGTCAATAATCCCGAGCCTGTTCAACTTGTCGGCGGTGACCTTGCCGACGCCGTGCAGCTTGCTCACCGGCAGCGCCGAGACGAAATCTTCCACTTGGTCCGGCGTGATGACGAACAGGCCGTTGGGCTTTTTCCAGTCACTGGCGATCTTGGCGAGAAACTTGTTCGGCGCCACGCCGGCGGAAACGGTGATATGCAGCTGGTTGGAAACACGCCGGCGAATATCCTGGGCGATGCGCGTGGCACTGCCGCCAAAATGCGGACTGGCGGAGACGTCCAGATAAGCCTCGTCCAGCGACAGCGGTTCGATCAGGTCGGTGTAATCGCTGAAAATCGTCTGAATTTCCCTGGAGGCCTCCCGATAGGCGTCCATTCGCGGCTTGACGATGGTCAGGTCGGGGCAGAGCTTCAGCGCGTGGCCGGAAGACATGGCTGAGCGCACACCGTAGGCCCGCGCCTCGTAATTGCAGGTCGCGATGACCCCGCGCCGGTCCGCCGAGCCTCCGACCGCCAGAGGTATGCCGGCCAGCCGCGGATCATCGCGCATTTCGATCGCGGCGTAGAAGCAGTCGCAGTCGACGTGGATGATTTTGCGTTGCGTCATATAAGCAGCGGTACATGCGATAGATCGGAGCGCCAGTATCTCACTCGAACCTGTACATAGCACCAGTAGTTTGAAAGATCCTTCGCCAGATGTGGAAAATGCCTACATGAATGTGTTTCTTCAATCGCAGCGAACCGCCCAATAGAGCGCCAGGCCTTGCCAGGCCTGCGTCACAGCGCTGTCACATTGCCTTGGCGAAGGCTAACCATTTGAAGCTGAACAGGTTTTTCCAGCACAGGGGTTGACAGTCGGGCGATTCTCTGTAGAATGCCGCCACACAGACGCGGGATGGAGCAGTCTGGTAGCTCGTCGGGCTCATAACCCGAAGGTCGTCGGTTCAAATCCGGCTCCCGCAACCAAACATCAGAAAAGGCTACTCGAAAGAGTGACCTTTTTTGTGTGCGCGTGTTTTCCCCTGCCGGTGCATTCCATGTCGCTACGGCCATCGCAAAACGTCGAAGTTGTAGGACGATTTCCGTTTGTTTTCGCGTATTTAGGTGAACCGGCCGTTTATTTCATCCGGCGCCCCATTAACGGTTGACAGTCCTGCGTTCGCCTGTAGAATGCCGCCACACAGACGCGGGATGGAGCAGTCTGGTAGCTCGTCGGGCTCATAACCCGAAGGTCGTCGGTTCAAATCCGGCTCCCGCAACCAAACATCAGAAAAGGCTACTCGAAAGAGTGACCTTTTTTGTGTGCGCGTGTTTTCCCCTGCCGGTGCATTCCATGTCGCTACGGCCATCGCAAAACGTCGAAGTTGTAGGACGATTTCCGTTTGTTTTCGCGTATTTAGGTGAACCGGCCGTTTATTTCATCCGGCGCCCCATTAACGGTTGACAGTCCTGCGTTCGCCTGTAGAATGCCGCCACACAGACGCGGGATGGAGCAGTCTGGTAGCTCGTCGGGCTCATAACCCGAAGGTCGTCGGTTCAAATCCGGCTCCCGCAACCAAATATCAAGAAAGGCTGCTCGAAAGAGTGGCCTTTTTTGTGTGTGCCGAAAAACCTCCATTACAAATATTTTGTAATTATTTTCCGCCGCAGGGATTGGTAACTTGGCTGGATACCCCCATCCTGTCGCGCATAGCTCAAGAGGTGATTGATGCGCGCCCACTCGTCTGCCCCACAAGACACTGTCAATGCGACACAACCGATCAAGGCCGAGCGATTGCGCTGGCTGGACCGGATCAGCCAGTACCGGCAACCGATCGGCCTCGCCGTCACGCTGCTGCTGTTTGCGATTGCCTTGATCGCCTGCCGTCACCTCCTGAGCGAACTCGACCTCTACGCCCTCCACGATTCGATCCTCGAGGTGCCGCGGCCGGCGCTGCTCGGTGCGATAGCCGCCACCGTGGCCGGCTTCATCATTCTGCTGGGCTATGAATGGTCCGCCACTCGCTACGCCGGCGTGAAGCTGCCCACCCAAACCCTGATTCTCGGCGGCTTCAGCGCGTTTGCCATCGGCAATGCGATCGGCCTGTCGCTGCTGTCGGGCGGTTCGGTTCGCTATCGCCTGTATGCCCGCCACGGTTTGGGGGCGGCGGATGTCGCCCACATGACATTGTTCGCCAGCCTGTCCCTGGGCTGCGCGCTGCCGCCATTGGCGGCACTGGCGACGTTGAGCAACCTGCCTGCCGCCTCTGCCGCCCTGCACCTTCCCGCCACGTTGCTGGGGGTGATCGCCGTTGCCGTGCTGCTGCTGACCAGTGCGCTGGCCATCGGCATCTATCGTCGCCGCCTGCCGGAACAACCCTATCGGCATGCCCTGCTGGTCAAGGCCGGTCGCCGCACGCTGCGTCTGCCGGGCCGCCGTCTGACGCTCCTGCAACTGATCATCACCGCGCTGGATGTCGCGGCCGCTGCAACTGTGCTCTATCTGCTGCTGCCGGAGGCGCCACCGTTCGGCCCCTTCCTACTGGTTTACCTGCTGGCGCTGGCCGCCGGCGTCCTCAGTCATGTGCCGGGCGGCGTCGGGGTGTTCGAAGCGATCCTGCTGGCCGCGTTTGCCGACAAACTCGGGGCGGCGCCGCTGGCAGCCGCCCTGCTGCTGTATCGGCTGATCTATGTGCTGCTGCCGATGCTGGTGGCGTGCGTGTTGTTGTTGATCAATGAGGCACAACGGCTGTTCCAGACCCGCCAGACCCTGCGAGCGGCGTCCGGTTTCGCGGCGCCGATCCTGGCAGTGCTGGTGTTCCTGTCCGGCGTGGTGCTGCTGTTTTCCGGCGTGACGCCGGAGATCGACACGCGCCTGGAGCACATCGGTTTCCTGATCCCGCATCGCCTGGTGGACGCCTCGCACTTTGGCGCCAGCCTGGTGGGCGTGCTGTGCCTGTTGCTGGCCCAAGGCCTGCGTCGCCGCTTGTCCGCAGCCTGGATGCTGACCACTGTCCTGTTGCTGGTGGGCGCCCTGCTCTCGCTACTCAAGGGTTTCGACTGGGAAGAAGCCACGCTGCTGACGCTGACCGCAGCCCTGCTGGCAGTCTTCCGGCGTTCCTTTTACCGCCCAAGTCGCCTGACGGAGCTGCCTTTCTCGCCGTTGTTCCTGATTGCCAGTCTCTGCGTGCTGGGTGCGTCGATCTGGCTGCTGCTGTTTGCCTATCAGGATGTGCCCTACAGCCATCAACTGTGGTGGCAGTTCACCCTGGACGCCGACGCGCCTCGTGGCCTGCGCTCGCTGCTGGGTGCCGCGGTGCTGCTGGTGGTGGTGTCCCTGACCTGGCTGCTGCGCACCGCTCGGCCGGTGATTCACCTGCCAACGGCTGAAGAGCTGGAGCGCGCCAGGACGATTCTCATGGCGTCTTCGCAACCCGACGGCGGCCTGGCCCTGACCGGCGACAAGGCGTTGCTGTTTCATCCCAACGATGAAGCCTTCCTGATGTATGCCCGCCGTGGCCGCAGCCTGGTGGCGCTGTACGACCCGATCGGGCCGACCCAGCAACGGGCGGAAATGATCTGGCAGTTTCGTGACCTGTGCGACATCTACCACGCCAGGCCAGTGTTCTATCAGGTGCGTGCCGAGAACCTGCCCTATTACATGGACATCGGCCTGACTGCGATCAAGCTGGGCGAAGAAGCGCGGGTCGATCTCAAGCGTTTTGATCTCGAAGCCAAGGGCAAGGAGATGAAGGACCTGCGCTACACCTGGAACCGCGGCACCCGTGACGGCCTGTCACTGGAAATCCATGAACCGGGCCAGGCGCCGATGGACGAACTCAAGGTCATTTCCGATGCCTGGCTGACCGGCAAGAATGTGCGCGAGAAAGGTTTCTCCCTGGGGCGATTCAGCCATGATTACCTCAAGCACTTCCGCATCGCGGTGATTCGTTTCGAGGGGCGTCCGGTGGCGTTCGCCAATCTGCTGGAAACCCACAGCCATGAGCTGGCCAGCCTTGACCTGATGCGTGCTCATCCCGAAGCCCCGAAGCTGACCATGGAGTTCATGATGGTCGGCCTCATCCAGCATTATAAAAACCATGACTACGCCCGCTTCAGCCTCGGCATGGTCCCGCTCTCGGGTCTGCAACCGCGTCGCGGCGCCCCATTGACCCAGCGCCTGGGTTCGATGGTGTTTCGCCGTGGCGAGCAGCTCTACAATTTCCAGGGCCTGCGCCGCTTCAAAGACAAATTCCAGCCTGACTGGGAACCTCGTTACATGGCCGTGCCCGCCGGACTCGATCCGCTGGTGGCGCTGGCCGATACCGCCGCCCTGATTGCGGGCGGCCTGACTGGATTGGTGAAACGCTGATGATGCAACGCTCCTGGCGATACGTAGTGGCCGCCCTGCTGGTGCTGGCGGTGATTCTTGGTGGCGGCTACTGGTACTGGAACCGCCCGGCACCGCAACCGACCCTGGAACAACTGGAGCCGGCCGACGGCGTGCCGATGACCCGAGTCATCCCCGGCACCAAGCCACGCGCCCAGGTGCTGGTGGCGGTCAATGAAGACCAGAAGCTCAGCGACACCCAATTGACGACCCTCAGCCGCAGCGGCTCGGCGCAGATCGTCCAGGTGATCCTGCCCAAGGACTGCATGCTCCAAGGGCGCGCCTTGCAAGCCGGCCTGCGACAGTTGCACGGCCCGGCCACGCTGGTCAGCGGCATCGGTCCCGGCGCGGTGCTGGCCTGGCGCTGGCTGGCTGAACAGAAGGACGACAAGGCCCAGGCCGTCTCGGTCGACCTGGCCCTGGAAAAACCCGGCTGCACCCACCTGCTGCCCAAGAGCGCTGCCCATGGTCGCTGGCTGGTGGCATGGAACGATAACCCCGACGATACCAGCGCCGCTTTCGTGCGTGACCAGAAGAATGCCGAAACCAGCATCAGCGACTACGACATCAACCTCGCGCAGGTACTGAACAACGAGCTGCGCAAGATCCTGGTGGGCGCCGACAAGGGCAAGGGTGGCCTGAGCATCCCGGTGGTGGAAGTCCCCGCCAGCCAGGCCCGGGACACCGTGACGCTGTTTCTCTCCGGCGACGGTGGCTGGCGTGACCTGGACCGCGACGTGGCCGATGAGATGGCCAAGGTCGGTTACCCGGTGGTCGGCATCGACACCCTGCGCTATTACTGGCAGCACAAGAGCCCCGAACAGAGCGCGACCGACCTGACCGAACTGATGCAACACTATCGCCAGATCTGGGGCACCAAACGCTTCATCCTGACCGGCTATTCCTTCGGCGCCGATGTCCTGCCGGCGATCTACAACCGCTTGCCGGCGACAGAACAGCAGCGGGTCGATGCGATTATCCTGCTCGCCTTTGCCCGCACCGGCAGCTTCGAAATCGAAGTCGAGGGCTGGCTCGGCAACGCCGGCACCGAAGCCGCCACCGGCCCGGAAATGGCCAAGCTGCCGGCGGAAAAAGTGGTGTGCATCTACGGCGCCGAAGAAGCCAACGAAAGTGGCTGCACCGACAAGACCGCCGTAGGCGAAGCCATAAAGCTGCCCGGCGGCCATCACTTCGATGAAAACTACCCGGCCCTGGCCAAGCGGTTGATCGATGAGATCAACAAGCGGCAGACCACACCTGCTGCGCAGTAAGCTGATAAACAGCTGACAAAAAGCCCCTACAACCTCACGGTGCAGGGGCTTTTTGTTGCCCGCCGGGTGCCCCCACCCCCTGTGGGAGCGAGCCTGCTCGCGAAAGCGTCGGGTCAGCAGGTCCTTGTGCC
>NZ_JBHFJB010000039.1:214757-220455 GCF_057334555.1 Pseudomonas sp. AGC41 | reverse complement strand
CCCCCCCCCCCCCCACAAGGGATCCGCCTTGCCATAGGCCTACATTTCCACCTGGGTTCCCAGCTCGATCACCCGGTTCAACGGCAGATTGAAGAAGCGCAGGTTGCCGTTGGCGTTCTTCAACATGAAGGCGAACAGCGATTCGCGCCAGCGGGCCATGCCTTCGAGCTTGGAGGCGATGACGGTCTCGCGGCTGAGGAAATACGTCGTGCGCATCGGGCTGAAATCCAGCTCATCCAGATGGCAGAGCTTGAGCGCCTGGGGCACGTCCGGTTCGTCGGTGAAGCCGAAATGCAGGATGACCCGGAAGAAGCCCTCGCCGTAGGCATCGACCTCGAAGCGCCGCTGCGACGGTACGCGGGGAATGTCCTCGTAGACCACGGTCAACAACACCACTTGCTCATGCAGCACCTGGTTGTGCAACAGGTTATGCAACAGTGCGTGGGGCACGGCATCCGAGCGCGCGGTCAGGAACACCGCGGTGCCCTGCACACGATGGGGTGGTTGCACGCGAATGCTGCTGATGAACACCGGCAACGGCAACGCACCTTCGTCCAGGCGCTCCACCAGCAGTTGTTTGCCGCGCTTCCAGGTAGTCATCAGCACGAACAAGGCGATACCGGCAATGACCGGGAATGCGCCGCCCTGGATGATCTTCGGCACGTTGGCAGCGAAATACAGCCCGTCCACCAGCAGGAAACCGAACAGTACCGGCACCGCTAGCAGTGGCGGCCATTTCCACAACAACAGGATCACGGCAGAGACCAGAATCGTGGTCATCAACATCGTACCGGTCACCGCCACGCCATAGGCCGAAGCCAGCGCACCGGACGATTCGAAACCCAGCACCAGCAACACCACGCCGACCATCAACGACCAGTTCACCGCACCGATATAGATCTGGCCCTGCTCGGCGCTGGAAGTGTGCTGGATGTACATGCGCGGGATATACCCGAGCTGGATCGCCTGGCGCGTCAGCGAGAACGCGCCGGAGATCACCGCCTGCGAGGCGATCACCGTAGCCAGGGTCGACAAGCCCACCAATGGCAGTAATGCCCAGCTCGGCGCCAGCAGATAGAACGGGTTGCGCGCCGCTTCCGGGTCGCCGAGCAGCAAGGCGCCCTGGCCGAAATAGTTGAGCATAAGGCCCGGCAGCACGAGGATAAACCAGGCGCGAGCGATCGGCCTGCGACCGAAATGCCCCATGTCGGCATACAGCGCTTCAGCCCCGGTAAGCGCCAGCACCACGGCACCGAGGATCGCCACGCCCATGCCCGGGTGGACGACAAAGAAACGCACGGCCCAGGCCGGGTTCACTGCATTTAATACTTCCGGATGCTGGCTGATGCCATACACGCCCAGAGCGCCGAGCACGAGGAACCAGGTCACCATGATCGGGCCGAACAGGATGCCGATCCGCGCAGTGCCGTGGCGCTGGATCAGGAACAACGCGACCAGCACCACCACCGAAAGCGGCACCACCCAGTGATCGATGCCTTCAAATGCCAGGCCGAGACCTTCCACCGCCGACAGCACCGAGATCGCCGGGGTGATCATGCTGTCGCCATAAAACAGCGCCGCACCGATCAGCCCGCAGACCACCAACAACGTGCGCAACCGCGCCCTGCCGGCCGCCGCCCGCCGCGCGAGGGCGGTCAGGGCCATGATCCCGCCCTCGCCCTGGTTATCGGCGCGCAGGACAAACATCATGTATTTGATCGACACGACCCAGATCAGCGACCAGAAAATCAGCGACAGAATCCCCAGCACCCCGTCATGGTTGACCGGCACGCCATAGCCGCCGGAAAACACTTCCTTGAGGGTGTATAACGGGCTTGTGCCGATATCGCCATATACCACGCCGACCGCCGCGACCAGCATGCTCAGCGGCTTCGTTGCCGAATGCCCGGCAGTCGCCGCCTGACTACTTGCATGACCCATCCAACACTCCTGATTCCCAGACCAGCCTTCTTTAAGGAAGCCGTACGCTTTGTGCCGCAGCATGCGCTGTTTTACGCTTTGTTACAGACGTTTTGTTGACTGTAGCAATCGCAAGAAGGCAAAGGCGCGAAGCATAGCGCAGCACTCGTCGTTTTTCCCTGCATAAAGCTGGTCAAGTGCGCCCGCCATGGATAGAATTGCGCACTTTTTGATCAGAGGCGCGTCAGGCGTCCTGTCTCGCACGAGACGATCCCCCTTATACCGAGGTTAGACATGTCCACCACTCCCGCGCCAGCCAACCCGAAGGTTGGCTTCGTATCCCTGGGTTGCCCGAAGGCTCTGGTCGACTCCGAGCGCATCCTGACCCAACTGCGCATGGAAGGTTATGACGTGGTGTCCACCTATCAGGACGCCGACGTGGTAGTGGTCAACACCTGTGGCTTCATCGATTCCGCCAAGGCCGAATCCCTCGAAGTGATCGGCGAAGCCATCAAGGAAAACGGCAAGGTCATCGTGACCGGCTGCATGGGCGTGGAAGAAGGCAACATCCGCAACGTGCACCCGAGCGTGTTGTCGGTGACCGGTCCGCAGCAGTACGAGCAAGTGGTCAACGCCGTGCACGAAGTCGTGCCGCCGCGCCAGGACCATAACCCGCTGATCGACCTGGTGCCGCCGCAAGGCATCAAGCTGACCCCGCGTCACTATGCCTACCTGAAGATTTCCGAAGGCTGCAACCACAGCTGCAGCTTCTGCATCATCCCGTCGATGCGCGGCAAACTGGTGAGCCGTCCGGTCGGTGATGTACTCGACGAGGCCCAGCGCCTGGTCAAGTCTGGCGTCAAGGAGCTGCTGGTGATCTCCCAGGACACCAGCGCCTACGGTGTCGACGTGAAATACCGCACCGGCTTCTGGAACGGCGCGCCGGTGAAAACCCGCATGACCGAGCTGTGCGAAGCCCTCAGCAGCCTCGGCGTCTGGGTCCGCCTGCATTACGTCTACCCGTATCCGCATGTCGACGAGCTGATCCCGCTGATGGCCGCCGGCAAGATCCTGCCGTACCTCGACATCCCGTTCCAGCACGCCAGCCCGAAAGTGCTCAAGGCGATGAAGCGTCCGGCGTTCGAAGACAAGACCCTGGCGCGCATCAAGAACTGGCGCGAAATCTGCCCGGACCTGATCATCCGCTCGACCTTCATCGTCGGCTTCCCCGGCGAAACCGAGGAAGACTTCCAATACCTGCTGAACTGGCTGACCGAAGCCCAGCTCGACCGCGTCGGCTGCTTCCAGTATTCGCCGGTCGAAGGCGCACCGGCCAACGACCTGGACCTGGACGTGGTCCCGGATGACGTCAAGCAGGACCGTTGGGAACGCTTCATGGCGCACCAGCAGGCGATCAGCTCGGCCCGTCTGCAGATGCGCATCGGCCGTGAAATCGAAGTGCTGGTGGACGAAGTCGACGAGCAAGGCGCCGTCGGCCGCTGCTTCTTCGACGCCCCGGAAATCGACGGCAACGTCTTCATCGACAACGGCAGCAACCTCAAGCCGGGCGACAAGGTCTGGTGCAAGGTCACCGACGCCGATGAGTATGATTTGTGGGCTGAGCAGATCGGTTGAGCAGGGCCTGGACTCAAGGGGTAATGCGGTTCACCCAGGGAAAATGCTGTACCCGTGGCGAGGGAGCTTGCTCCCGCTCGGCTGCGAAGCAGTCGTAAACCGGCGGGTGCGGTGTGCCTGACGCTCCGCATGCGACAGGTTTTGGGGCCGCTTCGCGACCCAGCGGGAGCAAGCTCCCTCGCCACGGGAATGTGAATTTTCCCGCTGCCCTGCACTTGAAAATCACGAAGCCCTGCTCTGTAACAAGATGCGGGGCTTTTTTACGGCTATCGTATGCAGACACAACATCTCCACCATAAGGAACAGGCGGACATGCGTCAGCATTCGGTCATCCACACACCGAAACCGAGCGACTACGAGGAATTGACCCGGGTCTGGGAAGCCTCGGTACGCGCCACCCACGACTTCTTGCCGGACAGCTACATCGAGCTGCTGAAGAACCTGGTACTCACCCGTTACCTGGACGCGGTAATGCTGATCTGTACCCGCGACAACCACCAACGCATCACCGGGTTTGCCGGTGTGGCGGCCGGCAAGATCGAGATGCTGTTCATCGACCCGCAACACCGTGGCCAAGGCCTGGGCAAACAACTGCTGCGCTATGCCATGGAGCACCTGAACGCCAACGAGCTGGACGTCAACGAACAGAACCCGCAAGCCCTGGGCTTTTATCTCAAGCAAGGCTTTGAAGTGGTCGGGCGTTCCGCACGGGATGGCATGAACCAGCCCTACCCGTTGCTGCACATGCGCTACAAACAAGCCGACCTGAAGGCCGGACGCGGCTAAAAGCTGCCTGAGGCAAATGGACCCGCGATTAACCGGCGCCAGACAGGTACAATGCCCACCCTCTTTTTGTTACGGCCCCGTCATGACTGACCCGATTCGTCTCTCCAAACGCCTCATCGAACTCGTCGGCTGCTCCCGTCGGGAGGCTGAGCTGTTCATCGAGGGCGGCTGGGTCACCGTGGACGGCGAAGTGATCGACGAGCCGCAGTTCAAGGTCACCGGCCAGAAGGTCGAACTCGACCCCGACGCCAAGGCCACTGCGCCGGAGCCCGTGACGATCCTGCTCAACGTCCCGGCGGGCATGGACGTCGACACCGCCATGGCAACCCTCGGACCAGAGACCCTGAGCGACGAACATCGCTTCGGCAAGCGCCCGTTAAAAGGCCACTTCCTGCGCCTGACCGCCAGTGCCGACTTGCAGGCCAATGCCAGCGGCCTGCTGGTGTTCACCCAGGACTGGAAGATCCTGCGCAAGCTCACGGCCGACGCTGCCAAGATCGAGCAGGAATACGTGGTCGAAGTCGAGGGTGAAATGGTCGCCCACGGTCTTAATCGCCTGAACCACGGCCTGACCTACAAGGGCAAGGAATTGCCTGCGGTCAAGGCCAGCTGGCAGAACGAAAACCGCCTGCGCTTCGCCATGAAGAACCCGCAACCGGGCGTCATTGCATTGTTTTGCCAGGCGGTCGGCCTGAAGGTCGTTGCTATCCGCCGCATCCGCATCGGCGGCGTGTCCATCGGCAAAGTGCCGTTGGGCCAATGGCGCTATCTGTCCGCCAAAGAAAAATTCTAGATACGACTTTACTGGCGCCACACCGAGCTGGGGCGCCCACAGCCGATTGATCAGGACCACACATGATTCACAACGACGTACTGCGCAGCGTGCGCTACATGCTCGACATCAGCGACAAGAAAGTCATCGAGATCATCAAGCTGGGCGGCCTGGATGTCTCCCTGGAAGACCTGACCGGCTACCTCAAGAAAGACGAGGAAGAAGGCTTCGTGTTCTGCCCGGACCTGGTCATGGCGCATTTTCTCGATGGCCTGGTGATCTTCAAGCGCGGCAAGGACGAAAGCCGTCCGCCGCAGCCGATCGAAGTACCGGTGACCAACAACATCATCCTGAAGAAACTGCGCGTGGCGTTCGAGCTGAAAGAGGACGACATGCACGCCATCCTCAAGGCCGCCGAGTTTCCGGTGTCGAAGCCGGAACTGAGCGCGCTGTTCCGCAAATTCGGCCACACCAACTATCGCCCGTGCGGCGACCAGTTGCTGCGCAATTTCCTCAAGGGCTTGACGCTGCGCGTACGCGGCTGACTTTCCAGACCTCCTGGGCCTTTGTGGGGGGGGGGGGGGG
>NZ_JBHFJB010000039.1:203760-214642 GCF_057334555.1 Pseudomonas sp. AGC41 | reverse complement strand
GGAGCAAGCTCCCTCGCCACAGAGCACAGTGCCAACCTGGCCCCTCGCGTTATGATGTCTTTTCAACTTCGCTCCGATTCCAACCCATGACCTACAACGTCTCCCCCATCGGCTTCGTCCGCTCCTGCTTCAAGGAGAAGTTCGCCATTCCGCGCCAGCCACACCTGGCCCCGGCCGCGCGTGGCGTGCTGGAGCTGGTGGCGCCGTTCGACCAGGGCGAGGCGGTGCAGGGCCTGGAACAGGTCAGTCATGTCTGGCTGCTGTTCCTGTTCCACCAGGCCCTGGAAGACAAGCCCCGCTTGAAAGTACGGCCGCCACGACTGGGCGGCAACAAGTCGATGGGCGTATTCGCCACCCGTGCTACCCATCGCCCCAACGGCATCGGTCAGTCAGTGGTGAAGCTGGAACGAGTCGAAGCCGGTCGGCTGTGGATTTCGGGCATCGATCTGCTGGACGCGACGCCAGTGCTGGACATCAAGCCCTACGTGCCCTACGCCGACATCATCGGCTCGGCGACGAACAGCATTGCCAGCGCAGCGCCTGCACTGATTCCGGTGCAATGGGCAGGCTCAGCCCTGCTTCAAGCCCGCGAGCATGCCCTGCGCCTCGAAGAGCCCTTGGTGGAGTTGATCGAACAATGCCTGGCCCAGGATCCACGTCCGGCGTATCAGGTCCCCGCAGCCGAACGGGAATACGGCGCGCAGTTCTGGGACCTGGATGTGCGCTGGCATTATCCACAGCCGGGGGTGATTCGAGTGCTGGAAGTGATTCCGGCGCAGGAATAATCGCCGGAAACAAAAAAGCCCGCGCGGCCTGGATCAGGCGGCGCGGGCTTTTTTTGTGGGCTACTGCTGGACCGAGTCGCCTTCTTCGCGAGCAGGCTCGCTCCCACATTTGGTCGAGTTGTTACAAAACCTTGTGGAGCGAGCTTGCTCCGGGCGGCGATCCGACGATGGCGGTCGGTCAGCCACCGCACAAACCGCGGCTTATTTCTCTACAAACGCCCGCTCGATCAGGTAATCACCCGGCTCACGCATACGCGGCGAAACGGTCAGGCCGAAGCTGTTGAGCACTTCGCTGGTCTCGTCGAGCATGCTTGGGCTGCCGCACAACATGGCGCGGTCGTCCTGCGGGTTGATCGGTGGCAGGCCGATGTCGCGGAACAGCTTGCCGCTGCGCATCAGGTCGGTCAGGCGGCCTTCGTTCTCGAAGGGCTCACGGGTCACGGTCGGGTAGTAGATCAGCTTTTCGCGCAGCGCTTCGCCGAAGAATTCGTTCTGTGGCAGATGCTCGGTAATGAATTCGCGATAAGCGACTTCATTGACGTAACGCACGCCGTGGCACAGGATCACTTTCTCGAAACGCTCGTAGGTTTCCGGATCCTGGATGACACTCATGAACGGTGCCAGCCCGGTGCCGGTGCTGAGCAGGTACAAATGCTTGCCAGGCTTGAGGTCGTCGAGCACCAGCGTGCCGGTAGGCTTCTTGCTGATGATGATCTCGTCGCCTTCCTTCAGGTGCTGCAGTTGGGAAGTCAGCGGACCGTCGGGAACCTTGATGCTGAAAAATTCGAGATGCTCTTCCCAATTCGGGCTGGCAATCGAGTAAGCGCGCATAAGCGGGCGGCCGTTGGGCTGCTGCAGGCCGATCATCACGAACTGACCGTTCTCGAAGCGCAGGCCCGGATCGCGGGTGCACTTGAAGCTGAACAGAGTGTCGTTCCAGTGATGAACACTGAGGACACGCTCGTGGTTCATGTTGCTCATGTACGGGGGACTCCTGGAAATGATGCCTGCGCCGATAATCTGCGCAATTGCATCGCATTCTAATGGCGGCGACAATATCTGTTAAATGGATTATTAAGATAAGGGTTATCGGTTATATAGATATGCGATTTACTCTACGTCAACTTCAAGTCTTCGTCGCCGTCGCCCAGCAGGAGAGCGTGTCCCGTGCCGCGGGCCTGCTCAACCTGTCGCAGTCGGCCGCCAGCACGTCCATCACCGAATTGGAGCGCCAGTCCAGCTGCCAACTCTTCGACCGCGCCGGCAAACGCCTGAGCCTCAACGCCCTCGGCAAGCAATTGCTGCCCCAGGCCGTGGCCTTGCTGGACCAGGCCAAGGAGATCGAAGACCTGCTCAACGGCAAGTCCGGCTTCGGCTCACTGGCGGTCGGCGCCACCCTGACCATCGGCAATTACCTGGCGACCCTGTTGATCGGCGGCTTCATGCAGCGCCATCCGGAAAGCCAGGTGAAGCTGCATGTGCAAAACACCGCCAATATTGTGCATCAGGTCGCCCACTACGAAATTGATCTGGGTCTGATCGAAGGCGACTGCAGCCACCCGGACATCGAGGTGCAGAGCTGGGTCGAGGACGAATTGGTGGTGTTCTGCGCGCCCCAGCACCCATTGGCCAAACGCGGCCAGGCGACCATGGAGGAGCTGACCCGCGAAGCCTGGATCCTCCGGGAACAGGGTTCCGGCACCCGCCTGACCTTCGACCAGGCCATGCGTCACCACCGTAGCGCGTTGAATATCCGTCTGGAGCTGGAGCACACCGAAGCGATCAAGCGCGCCGTGGAGTCCGGCCTTGGCATTGGCTGTATCTCGCGCCTGGCCCTGCGTGACGCCTTTCGCCGCGGCAGCCTGGTGGCCGTGGAAACCCCGGACATGGATCTGGCGCGACAATTTTATTTCATCTGGCACAAACAGAAATACCAGACATCGGCCATGCGTGAGTTTCTTGATCTGTGCCGGGCGTTCACTGCTGGAGTGCAGCGCAGTGACGAAATCGTCCTGCCCGCCATCGCCTGAAACTCAGAGCAGTATCAGGCCCCAAACCAACGCAATCATCGTCAGGGCAACCAACTGGGCGGCGCTGCCCATGTCCTTGGCGTTTTTCGACAGCGGGTGCAGCTCCAGGGAAATGCGGTCGATAGCCGCTTCCACCGCCGAATTGAGCAACTCCACGATCAGGGCCAGCAGGCACACCGCAATCAGCAAGGCCTGCTCGACGCGGCTGACGTTAAGGAAAAACGACAGCGGAATCAGAATGACATTGAGCAGCACCAGTTGACGGAAAGCGGCTTCGCCAAGGAACGCTGCACGTAGGCCATCCAAGGAATAGCCGGAGGCATTGAGTATGCGTTTCAGGCCGGTTTGGCCTTTAAAAGGTGACATAAGGTAAGGCACTGATCGAAAGGAATGGAGAAGCTAATGTAAACGCGGTCAAAAAAGCGTGAATTCAAACGCTAGGGCTGCGGTGAAATTGACTCAAGTTGTTGCAACAACAACGCCGCCTGCGTTCGGGTGCGCACGTTGAGTTTACGAAAGATCGCAGTAACGTGGGCCTTGATCGTCGCCTCGGACACATTCAGCTCATAGGCAATCTGCTTGTTCAGCAGGCCTTCGCAGACCATGGTCAGCACCCGGAATTGCTGCGGCGTGAGGCTGGCCAGGCCTTCGCTGGCGGCCTTGGCTTCGGCGGAAACACTCACCGCTTCGAACGCCTGGGGCGGCCAGGATACATCGCCATCGAGGACGGCCTTCACCGCTCTTTGAATCATTTCCAGGGAGCTGGATTTGGGAATGAACCCGCTGGCGCCGAACTCGCGGGCCTTGACCATCACCGAGGCCTCTTCCTGGGCCGAGACCATCACCACCGGAATCTGCGGGTATTGCCCACGCAACAGCACCAGGCCAGAAAAACCATACGCACCGGGCATGTTCAGATCCAGCAGCACCAGGTCCCAGTCGGCCTTTTCAGCCAATCGGCTTTCCAGTTCCGCGATGCTGGCCACCTCCGTCAATCGGACATCCGAGCCAAGGCCCAGGGTCACTGCCTGATGCAACGCGCTGCGAAAGAGCGGGTGGTCATCGGCAATCAGGATTTCGTATGTGGCCATTTTTCCAATGATCCTGTTTTTAGTGGCAGGCCCGATGCATTCGCGCCTCGCCGTACAACTCAAGACACCGCCATGCAGCGGTATCAACAGGGGGCACGTTCAACGCCAATCACAGCGTTTCAAACGCCAGCCGCACCCTGGTCGGCGCCAAGCATGCCCAGCGAAGCCGGGGTGGTCAAGCAGCACGGTCACGGCCTTATCCAGTATGGGCCACTACTCGGCCAACAGCGTAGGAGCCGCGCGAACGAAGGGTTGCAGCTCGGCATGGGCCGGCGTGGACTCGTTCACCTCCTGCTGGCGCTTGGCGCCGAGGTAATGCTGGCTGAACACATCGAAATAGGCGTCCAGCGCCGATGCAGCATCGCTGTCCCCCGCCAGTTCCAGGCACAGCGCCGCCACTTCGGCGGTACACAGGTGTTCGCTGCGGGTCGAGCGACGCAAGCGATAGCGAGACAACTTGTCGGGCAACAGGCTCAGGATGGGCAATCGATCGAAATACGGGCTTTTTCGAAACATCTTGCGCGCTTCCGTCCAGGTCGCGTCCAGCAGAATGAATAACGGACGCTTGCCCTGATCGAGCGCCACCGTGTGGGTGACTCGGGACGGCTCGACATACTCGCCAGGAAACACCAGATAAGGCTGCCATTGCGGGTCATTCAGCAAAGCCAGCAATTGCCCGTCGACCTCGGTACGCGACCAGATGAAGGCATGGTTGTCGCGCACCACATCGGCGATCAGCCAACCGGTGTTGCTCGGCTTGAAGACTTCCTTGTTGGTCATGATCAGGCAGACCCCGGAACGAGTCTCGACGCTCGGGCGCCAGGCACACAGGCAATGGCTTTCGATCACCCGACACGCGCTACAACGAGGCGCGCGCCAGCCACGGGCCTGGAG
Source organism: Pseudomonas sp. AGC41 (assembly GCF_057334555.1). NCBI lineage: Bacteria > Pseudomonadati > Pseudomonadota > Gammaproteobacteria > Pseudomonadales > Pseudomonadaceae > Pseudomonas > Pseudomonas sp. AGC41. The sequence goes on along the minus strand of NZ_JBHFJB010000039.1, from coordinate 209,842 downwards.
CGGCTTGATGCCCTCGTCGACGCGCTGGTCGCGCAAGCGGGCTACGGCGTTGGGGGCATGGATCATAGCGGGCGACGCCCACGGACAAGAGAACTCGACACGAACAAAACTCGGCAGGACAACAGAGCCCGGCAGTCTACCAGAGCGCGCAAACCTGTACCGTCTACCCGGGCTCACCTATAATCGCCGCCACTGAACGCACAGTCACGTGACCGGTCGAACCCCCTGTCACTGAACCAGGAGAGTTTCATGCTGCGCCTTATCGTCCCTACCGTTGCCGTTCTGCTGGCGACGTCCATCAGCGCTCAGGCCGCGTCGCTGAAAGAACTCGAACTGAACAAGATGCTGCAGAACGTGGCCACGCAAAGCAGCGTCGGCACTCCGCGCGCCATCAACGAAGACATTCTCGACCAGGGTTATACCGTCGAAGGCACCGAGTTGGTCAACCATCTCAGCGTGCAGAGCAGCCACGCCCAGAAAATGCGCGCCGATCCCAAGGCGGTCTATTTCCAGCTGGGCTCCACGGTGTGCACCAATCCAGGCTTTCGCAAGCTGATGGCCAAGGGCGCAACCATGCGCTACGAATTCACCGAAATTAAGACCAACCGTCCGGTCGCCACCGAACGTTTCCAGGAATCGGACTGCCCGAAACCGGCCAAGACCAAAAAATAATCAACCCGAGCTGGCGCGCCGCTGCTCATCGTCGGCGCGCAGTTCCGCCACCAGCGCCTGCAAATAGCGCGAGCGCCATTCCCTGCCCTCCAGCCGACGGCAGCACTCCTCTTCAAGGCTCACCTGATTGGCCTGAGCCGCTTCCAACAGGATCAGGTACAACTGCTTGTCGAGCTCCAGAGTTATTCTGGTCATTCCTCCCGCCTCCCTGCCCCTGTAAATGCTTCACTCCCCAGCGTGGACGCCCAACCGTGGACGTCGAATAACGTCGGCACGCTTGTTATTGAGTAAATCAGAGCGGGACGTAGCCAGTCGGTGATCTGACGAGCGGTGCATTACCCACTATCAGAGCTGGGGCGCAGGATGCCTTCGCGAGCAGGCTCGCTCACAGGAATTTTGCCGAATACACACCTGATGTTCGCTGAGGATCATTTGTGGGAGCGAGCCTGCTCGTGATGACGGATTCCAGGTCTATAGGCGACGGTTGCAAACCGTCACCTCCGGGCGCCATGATCAACAAGAGGCTAGATTCAAACTATCGCCTGTTACCGGGCAGAACGAGGCTGCCCTTGCCAAAAACCCTGACGCTTGATTGATTTTCATCCAAGGGAAACAGCAGAACCCGTTGGTGGCTTGATCGTCTTGCTGCGATTTGCGTCGAGCCAGGTTGAACGCCCGGGCATACGCCGGGCTGACGACGGCACAGGAAGCGCCGTGGCCCTGACGAATCTCTCGTTCGGGCCGGGTTCTGTTCAGAAGGAGAAGCTGAATGCCTTACAAACCGAATGACCTGCTCAGTCGTCACTTTGAGAACCATGGCCACGACCTCACCCGCAAGGTCGAAGAGCAACTCAACCTGGTATCACCCAACAGTCCCAATATCCCCATTTACCGCGACATGATCCTGACCGTGCTGCGCATGGCCCAGGAGGATCACAACCGCTGGAACGCCAAAATCACGCTGCAGGCACTACGCGAACTGGAACATGCCTTCCGCACGCTCGAACAATTCAAGGGCCGTCGAAAAGTCACGGTCTTTGGCTCGGCCCGAACGCCTATCGAACATCCGCTATATGGCTTGGCGCGAGAACTCGGCGCGGCGCTGGCCCGGTCGGACATGATGGTCATCACCGGTGCGGGCGGAGGCATCATGGCCGCCGCCCATGAAGGCGCAGGCCGCGAGCACAGCCTGGGCTTCAATATCACCCTGCCCTTCGAACAGCATGCAAACCCGACCGTCGAGGGCACGCAGAACTTGCTGCCGTTCCATTTCTTCTTCACTCGCAAGCTGTTCTTCGTCAAGGAAGCAGACGCGTTAGTGCTCTGCCCAGGCGGTTTTGGCACCCTTGACGAAGCATTAGAGGTCTTGACGCTGGTGCAGACGGGTAAGAGCCCATTGGTACCGATAGTGCTGCTGGATGTGCCGGGAGGGAAATTCTGGCAGAGCTCCCTGGATTTCATCCACGAACAATTGGCAGCAAACCGCTACATCCTGCCAACCGACATGAAGTTGATGCGCCTGGTGTACACCGCGGAGGATGCGGTGGAAGAAATCACCCAGTTCTATCGCAACTTCCATTCCAGCCGCTGGCTCAAGCATCAGTTCGTGATCCGCATGAATCATGCGCTCACCGAACAGGCGATGCAGCAGATGCAGGTCCAATTTGCCGATCTATGCCTGAACGACTGCTTCCATCAGCATGCCTACAGCGGCGAGGAGCCGGAAGAAGCGCCTTTCAGCCATCTCACGCGCCTGGCATTCACCTTTAACGCCCGCGATCACGGTCGACTTAGAGAACTGGTGGACTATATCAACCTGCCGGAAAACTGGGCTCAGCCTGCCGCCCAGCCCCACCCGCTGACCTGGGAGCCAATTGAGGTGAATTGAGCCCATAAAAAAACGGCCCGCTATCAAAATAGCGCGCCGTTTTATCTAGTCATCGGTGCCACGACCGCTGAACAAGCGATTGATCATTTCCATGGAATATCCGCGATACGCCAGGAAACGGCCCTGCTTCGCCCGCTCCTTCACATCAATGGGAAGATGTCCGGAGAACTTGCGACGCCAGGTATCGATTAACTGTTCCTGCCAATCGATACCGCTTTCCCGCAAGGCAAGTTCGATATCCGGTCGTTGCAAGCCGCGCTGGCCAAGTTCTTCGCGAATTCGCATCGGACCATAACCAGAGCGGGCGCGATAAGAAACAAAACTTTCGAGATAGCGCGACTCCGACAACAGCCCCTCTTCCGTCAAACGGTCGAGGGCTGTGTCGATCAACTCATCAGGAGCGCCGCGCTGGCGCAGTTTACGCGTCAGCTCGACTCGGCCGTGCTCGCGTCTGGCGAGCAGGTCCATTGCGGTTCGCCGCACCGCGACGAGGGTATCGAGTACGGCGGTCATCGGATCGATCAGATGTCAGCGTCAGCCAGATCGTCTGCAGTTTCGCGATTGGCCACGGCCTTGACGTCTGCAACCGGGCTCAACAGTTTGTCGCGCAGTTGTTTCTCAAGGGCTGCCGCGACTTCCGGGTTGTCCGCCAGGAACTTGGCCGAGTTGGCCTTGCCTTGACCGATCTTGGTACCGTTGTAGGCATACCAGGCGCCGGATTTCTCGACGAAACCGTGCAACACACCCAGGTCGATCATTTCACCGTTGAGGTAGATGCCCTTGCCGTACAGGATCTGGAATTCAGCCTGACGGAACGGCGATGCCACCTTGTTTTTCACGACCTTGACGCGGGTTTCACTGCCGACAACCTCATCACCTTCTTTCACCGCGCCGGTACGACGGATGTCCAGGCGAACCGAGGCGTAGAACTTCAGCGCGTTACCACCGGTGGTGGTTTCAGGACTGCCGAACATCACGCCGATCTTCATGCGGATCTGGTTGATGAAAATCACCAGGCAGTTGGCGTTCTTGATGTTACCGGTGATCTTGCGCAGGGCCTGGGACATCAGGCGAGCCTGGAGGCCCACGTGCATGTCGCCCATTTCACCTTCGATTTCCGCCTTGGGTACCAGTGCCGCTACGGAGTCGACGATGATCACGTCAACCGCGTTGGAGCGCACCAGCATGTCGGTGATTTCCAGGGCCTGTTCGCCAGTGTCCGGCTGGGAAACCAGCAGATCATCGACGTTGACGCCCAGCTTGCCGGCGTATTCCGGGTCCAGGGCGTGTTCGGCGTCGACGAAGGCGCAAGTCGCACCGGCTTTTTGAGCCTGGGCGATTACGGACAGGGTCAGCGTGGTTTTACCGGAGGATTCAGGACCGTAGATTTCAACAATACGACCTTTTGGCAAGCCGCCGATGCCAAGCGCGATGTCCAGGCCCAGGGAGCCGGTGGAGATGGAAGGAATAGCCTGGCGGTCCTGATCGCCCATACGCATTACGGCACCCTTGCCGAATTGACGTTCGATCTGACCCAAGGCCGCAGCCAAGGCTTTCTTCTTGTTGTCGTCCATTAAAGTCCTCACGTAATCAATAAGGCCTGACGGCCAACACCTGTATAAGTAGCCAGTATTATTCCACAGCGATTCAGGATCGCCTACCCCTGATTTGAGATTTCTCTGGCGGCATGTTGTAACAGCCCGTCTAGCGCGGCCTTCACCGTTTGTCGGCGGACCTCGTCGCGGTTGCCTGGGAAGAAGCGCCGCTCGCTGAACACCGCCTCGCCAACGCCCCAGGCGAGCCATACGGTGCCCACCGGCTTGCTCGGCGAGCCTCCGTCCGGCCCGGCCACGCCGCTGACCGCCACGGCGAAACGCGCCAGGCTTTTCTGCTGGGCGCCCCGCGCCATCGCCTCCACTACCTCGCGGCTGACCGCGCCGACGTTATCGAACAATTCGCGGGGCACACTCAACTGCTGGGTTTTCTGGCGATTGGAATAAGTGACGTAGCCGGCTTCGAACCAAGCCGAACTCCCCGGAATCCGCGTGATCGCCTCGGCAATCCCGCCGCCGGTACAGGATTCGGCGGTGGTGACATGGGCGTTGAGCACCTGCAAGCGCCTGCCCAACTCAGCGGCCAGTCCGGTAATGTCATCCATGGTCCTCTCCTGATTCGACGCGACTGGCGCCTACCGTACACCAGCAGCCACAGCTTGCAAGGTCCGGCAGATTACCGGGCCAACGCTCTGACATAGGCCTGGCAGGCCTGCAAGGCGATCAGTCCACGGTCACCCTCGTCGGTGATGGCGATAATTCGTTGAGCATGCGCCGGGTCAAGTCGGGCGCGTGGGGCGCCATGATCCACGCCGCCGGCGCCGGTGGCGGCAAGCACTGTACAACCGGTGGCAACATCGTCGGCGTCGAGGAGGACTGACAGCCGGACATCGGCAGTAGCAAGGCGATCGCGCAGGCGATCCTGGTCACGTTGGGCATCGCTCAAGGCTCGGTAGTGGGTTTGTTCGCTGGCGGAGAGTTGTTGCTCCAGGGCGCGGCGTTTGTTCTGCTCGGCCTTTTGCAGCATCGCTGCCGTCTGGGCCATTCGATTGAGCGTCTCGGACTGCGACTGCGCCAGTTGCGCCAGTTGCCTGCCGTACCGCCACTCCTGGAGCCGCCACGCCAACATGACGGGACCACCGATCAGCAGCGCCACTAATACAACGACACCTAGCGTACGGCAGGAAAACGGCATCAGGCCGAAGGTTGGCATAACACTTCCCTCGCCCGCGCCCAGAGTTGCAAGCGATCCATCAGGCCATTCAAGCCGCCATTGATGCGTCGGGTAATGCTGTTGAACTGGTCACCATCAGCCAGCTCATTCAAGCCGTTCTGCGCCCAGAACCAGGCGGCGGATTGCGCCGCCCATTGCGGTTGTTCGAGCAGTTCGGGTAAGGCCAGCAAACGTTCGTCGCCGAACAGCCCCAGGCTGCAACGAAGGTAATTGTCGTGGCCGGTAATCTGAAGCAAGCCCCGGCCGCGATACTTCTGACCGTCACCGTCGGGCCGGGTCGAGTTGCCCAGGCGAACGGCCAGGGTTCCGGTGTCGTATTTGCTCAGGTATTGCTCGCTGCCCAGCTCCCGTACATAACGCAACTGCCCCGATTCGTGACCGACCTGGGCCAGGAATGCGGCGATGCGCTTGGGAGTGTCGATGCGGTAACGAGACATAGCGGTGTTCAACGCTGGAATAAAAACGCCCGCTTGGGCGCGGGCGTTGGGCATGATCTTGATGAGTTGCTGTTGCGTAAGGTCCATGTTCGGGTTATCGCACATACATGATCAAAGCTGCCCGGCCAACCAAGTCAAAGCCTGCCGCCACGCGACGGGCGAGCGTGGGGCATTGCTCACGCAGTTGCGTGAGGATCGGGGTGATCTTCATGGGGGGGGGTTCCGGTGGTATGGAAGGTAGCGTCAGGGAAACCTGTGGGAGCGAGCCTGCTCGCGAAAGCGGTGTGCCAGGTAACAC
>NZ_JBHFJB010000039.1:200315-203740 GCF_057334555.1 Pseudomonas sp. AGC41 | reverse complement strand
GGTAACACCGATGTCGAATATCAGACCGCTATCGCGAGCGGGCTCGCTCCCACAAGGGGAAAGTGTCAGGCCTTGGCATCCAGGCAGGTCGCGTCAATCTTGCAGCGATAGCTTTTTTCCCGGCTGCCACTGGCGATGACTTTGTCGATAGACCAACGCCCGCGCATGAAATCCGGCCAGGAGGGGTCAAGCAGTACGATGCCCTCTGCGGACAAGGCCGGGTTGCCCGGGCATTCGATGGCGACCTTGAGGGCTTCGCGCATCATCCGCCGTGTCTCGCCCTCAGCGGCGGCGCGGGCGTCGGCGGCGCTCTGGAAGCGCTGGCGCAAGCTCTTGAAAGGTGCGATGCCGCCCTCTTCGACCCGCAGCTTGCCCGCCGCCGCATCCCACCAGGTGGTCTTGCAACCCTGGTATTTAGCCCGGGCGGTCTCATCAAGGATCGCCGACGTAAACGCCTGGTCGCCTGGACGATTGTTCGTCGTCACCGACAGCTTTACCTCAGGCAAGACTTTGCCTGACAGCGATTTCGCCTGCCCGCGCCGTGCCAGCACATACAGCTCGTTGACCGGCTTGGCGACCGCGTCATAACGATGGGCCAGACGGGTCAGGAAGCCCATGTCGGTTTCGTTGGATTGGTCGATGTGCTCGATTTTTATCAGTGACAGTTCCGGCGCCACGCGGGGGGAAAAACCGTGCCTTGAGGTCAGTTCCCGAAACAGCGCGCCGAGGGTCGTCGGGCCATGGCTGACGGATCGGCGCTGCTTGAACCCGGTCTGGTCCGAGGCGCTGAACGGCGCGGCTGTCGCCACCAGTGTCAGGCGCAAGGGAAACAGCATCGGTGTACGCCGGGTCACGACGAATTCACCTTTATCCATAAGTCCCGACTCCAGATAGCCGACCCGCAGGCCGATCTTGCCGCCCAGGCTGGGCATACCTTCAAGCCCCTCCAGGCTGATGGTCAGTGTCAGTTGATCGGACTCGATGCCCGCCGCGTCGATGTGCGTCCAACTGAGCAGGCGTTCGTTGAGCAGCGCGGCGTTCGCGCCATAAATTTCCACTGCAGGCGTAAAACCCAATGACATGGCGCCTCCTTAATCCCAGGCTGAAACCGCTGGGATCGCAACAGGCCTGAGGTCCACCTCAGGCAAGACAACCCAAACGCCCGCAGGCAATACCGGGCTCCATTCGGCCAATCCCGGATTGAGTAGCCAGAGCGCTTCTTCGGCGGCGTCATCACAACGCCCGAGTTCGCGATACAACAGCAGATTCACCGAATCACCGGCGATACTACGTACCCTACGCATTGGCGAACTCCGTCAATTCAACCACCCAGCCGACCACCATGGCCGTGCCGTCATCAATGACCTCGGTCTGGGTTTCCGTGACCTTGTTGATCTGCCACAGGCCCCAGTTGCGACCGACGCCATCCACCAACGGCAGGGGGGTGCGCAGGGCTTGCAATGCGCGCAGCTCATCGAGTCGATCCATCGCGGTCGAGTACATCGATTTGCCGGTGATCGTCAGCCCCTGCAGGCCTTGGCCGATCTGGCTGGACTTGGGTTTGCTGGTAAGAATGTCGATGCTTTTCCAGCCACCGTCCGAGGTGCGGACCAGGGAGTGGTAGGCGAATTTGCGGGACAGCCCGAAAATGAAACTGCCCAGGGCCATTTGCTGACGCATCAGGTCACTCCGTCGGTCAGGGCCGCATCACTGCGCATGGCAAGCGAGTTGGGCATGAGTTGGAATTGGCTGGTGATCTGTTGCACAACCAGGTTCGCCAACTGAGCGGCGCTGGCCTGATCCTGGCCATTGATGTAGATGTTCGCGGTCAGGTTGTTTTGCTGGCCGGTCGCCGGGGTGCCGCTCAGGTCTTTGCTGACCTGCTCGGGAGCGGCGAGCTTATCAACGGGCGAGGCGAGTTTTTCGCCCAGCCACGAGCCCGACTCAGCGCCGAGCCAGCTTCCCGCCAGACCGCCGACAATTGCGCCGAGTGCTCCGCCAATAGCGGTGCCGATACCCGGACCGAAGAATGTGCCAATCGTCGCTCCCGCGGTGGCGCCTGCCGATGCACCCGCCCAGCCGCCGCCAGCGGCGCCCAGGCCAGCGCCAACCTTGCGAGCGTCGCCGCTCAGCGCCCCTTCCAGCACTTCAGGGGCCGCAGTTAACGCGGCGGCTCCTGGGATAAATCGGCTGAACGGGCGCAACGAAGCACCCATGCCGCGAAGGGAACCGTTGGCAGTCACTCCCGCTTCGGCCTTGGCAACGATCGCCGGTCCGAACCGGCTGACGCCCTTGATATCCGGGCTGGCGTTACGATTGTCGTTTCTGAAGTCTTCCGAGAACACTTCTCCCACGCGCCTGGGAAGACGCTTCGCCACGCCGCCCAATACGCGTTTCGCCGCTTGATTGCTCATTTCATCCGCGACGGCTTTGAGCAGCGCCCCCACCAGCGGCTTGAGCGCCGCGCCCACCAGTACAATGGCAGCTGTGGCCTTAGGTGAAGTCTCGGCCAACTCGCTCATGCCATCGTTCAGCGAGCCCAGCCATTGCAGCGAGCTGTCCGCCACGGGCGCCACCGCATTGCCCGCGGCCAGCGACAAACGCTCATTGCTGGCGTTGAAGACGTTCCAGCGACCTTGCCGGGTATTGGCCAACGCCAACGCGTCCTGCCGCACCGAGCCCTTGTCACCCAACTGGGAGGTGGCGTACTGGGCCGGGTCTTTGATCTGCAAGAACGCGTCATTCACCTCGGTCAGTTTCTGCGCCATCCGCAGCACCGCCTCATCCCGCGTGCCAAACAGCGAAGAGGCAAGGTCCGAGCGTTTTTCCGCCGGCTGCGCGTTCAACGCCGCCAGCACCGACATCACGGTCCCCGGCGCGGTGTCCTTGTCACGCAACCCACTCGCGACTTCCCTGGGATCAAGCCCGAGTTGCTTCCAGGCCGCTTGTTCGGTCGCCGAGGCCTGATTACCCTTGCCCAAGGCCATCGTGAAACCAGCCAGCGCTGCGCCGGCTTCAGCTTGTTGCGTACCGGTGTTGAGCAACGCCGCCGTCACCGCAGCGGCCTGTGCAGGTTGCAGGCCGGCCGAGGTCGCGACCGCACCGTCACGCTGCAACACCGTGCCGATCTCGCTCGCTTTCGCACCGCCGGGAATTTTGCCGAGGTGGTTGGTTGCGTCCGCCAGGTCAAAGGCTTTCTCGGCGCTGAGCTTCATGGCGGTGCGCCAACCAAGCAGCATCTCGGCAGCTTCCACGGCTGGCATCTTGAATGTCGATGCGGTGACACCCGCATCGCTGGCAAAGCGCAACAGCGCCGATTGTCGGTCCGAGGCATCGGGCAGATCGCTGCCGATGCCTGCCCTGGCAGCCAGGCCTTCGATTCTGACCAACTCAACCGCTGTGGTCCCGCCAGCCGCCACCAATGG
>NZ_JBHFJB010000039.1:189098-200286 GCF_057334555.1 Pseudomonas sp. AGC41 | reverse complement strand
TGGCGCGCTGGCGATACGCTGTGTTGGCTCAGCCATCTGCTGGATCTGCCGTGGCGTGAACTGGCCGGCCTGCTTCAGATCGGCCATGGCCGAATCCATTGCTATCGCCGGTTTGAGCAGTTCCGGTGGTTCGATTCTACGACCCGACGTCGCTTTTGGCTCTTTGGCTGAATCCCCCTTGGCACTGGCGCCCATAACCTGAAACAACGTGCGCTGTGCCGAGAGTTTCAGGGTCAACGACTCGATTGCCGTGGTCAGCAAGCCGAGCTTGAGCCCGAGGTTTTCCAGCGCCTGATCGAGTCCCGGCTGCGGCTTCCTGGACGTGCTCGTCGGCACAGTTGTGAAGCCCGCATTTCCGGCCGCCAAGCCCCCTTCATCGAAGGCTGCATATCTGAGCGAATATCTATCGTCCGCCATTCCGCTCTACTCCTGTTTCACGCCAAGGCGAGCGATCGCGATGTCGTATCGGCGCAAGGCCTTGCCGGCGTCCCACTCCAGGATCTCCGCTTCACTTACCGGGTAAATGAGCGGCACCACATCGAGGATCACCTCGATGTCGCGCTCCGAAAGAAGTCCGCCGGTTTGTTTAAAAAATCGTCGATGCGTACCTGAAGTTGCGTCCAGTCAGGCACGCTCAGCGAGGCCAGGTCCGGCAGCATCAAGCCGGTGCAATGGGCCGTGATGAACTCGGCACGTTCCTTGGCCGTCTTCAGTTTTTTCATCGCCTTGGTGGCCCGCAGCACTGGCATTTCCAGGGTCAGCGAGGCCAGGCTGCGGCCCGCCACATCGATCGGTTGCAGCAATTGCACCTGGTCGGGATCGCCTGGAACTCCATCGGTCTGCCCCAGAAAATGGGACGCCGGGCGCGTGGACATTTCATGCACGTATTGCGCAATGCTCACGTAGTCCGGGCGCTTGAGCTGGTCCAGCTCCTTGGCCGACAGGCCGGTCGCCAGTTTGGCCAGCTCGAAAAACTGGTCGTCTTCATCATCGCCGGCACGGGCCAGGGCATCTTTTTGCGCGGCGTAGTACAACGGCTTGAGTTGCAGCTGCTCGATCTGCGAACCGTCGTCAGCGGTGATCGGTGACAGCAGCTCATGGGTAGGAGGCATCCAGGACATGAAATCGATTCCTTGAAAAATCGGGGATCCGCTGTGGCAGCGAGCCTGCTCGCTCCCACAGGGATTGGCGTTGACTTAAGGCAGCAACACCGCGCGACGCGCATCGCCAAGAATGTCGACGCCGTTGAGCACGAACTTCTGGGTGCGCACGTCGATGTCGATCACCGGGATGCCGTTTTCCAGGCGGTTATAGGTGCGGCAGGCCAGCTCGAGGGTGGTGGTGGGTTTTTCGTTCATCTTCAGGGCGGCTTCGTCGAGGGATTTCAGCTTGCCGCCCACCGTGTGGTAGGTGAACCAGGTGTTGCCGTCCTGATCCTGACCGGCCTCGCGCACGTTCAGCAGGATGTCGTCACCGACGCTTACGCCCAGCGCCAGCATGATTTCCGGACCGACACCTTGCAGCACCAGTTTGGCCGTCAGCGCCTTGCCGCTCTTGGCCATCTCCTCGCCGATGAAACGCCCGCCGCGCATTTCTTCCATTTCGAATTCGATTTTTGGCGGCGTGAATTCTTCCACGGTCGCCGACAACGGCAGGCCCTGCAGGGTGGCCGCAATGGCCTGTCTTACGCGGTTGGTAAACATTAGAGAACATCCTCCAGGAACTGCTCGATGATTTCATCGCGGGCGTTGAGTTGATAAATCATGTGTTCGTTCGGCGCGTAGCGGCCATAGTCGATGACCACGTACCAGGTGCCGTTCTTGTACTTCTCGACGCTGTTCAATTCCGGGTGCAGGTACACGCTGCCGCCGGGAATGGTTTCGTCGGCGACCAGGGTTTGCAGCCAGTCGTTGATGCGTTTGACCTCCTGGTCCATGAACGACTTGGTCAGGTTCTTCGCCATGGCTTTCTGGCCGGCTTTCACCAGCTTGCGGCTGATGGCATCTTCCAGGCCGACGTAGCTGATGAACTTGCCGGTGATGGAGCGGTTGCCCAGCAGCGAGAAGCCGCCGAGGATGGTGCGGGCGTAGTAGCTGACGCCGTAGCGGTTGAGCAGATCGCCTTCGGTGGAGGTGTCGAGGATGTTGTATTCCACGGTGCGGGAAACGTCTTCGGCGTAGGTCACCTGGTTACCCGGGCTCTCCCATTGCTTGACCTTGGCGAGCGCGGCAATCGCCAGGCTCGACGGCGCCAGGAAAACGTTTTTCTTCGCCGCCTTGGAGTACACCGCCGGCATGTTATGCACCACCAGGCAACGGTCGAAACCGAGGTCGGCGCCGCCCAGCTCCTGGCTGTAGGTCACTTGATCGGCGACCGAGGCGTCTTTGCCGTCGAGCACCACACGGGCCTTGATGCGCTTGCCAAACGAGGCGAACTCACTCGCCACCGCCTTGGTGCCGGTGAAGCCAGGCGCGCCGATGATCGTCAGGTCCTCAGCGACGCCACTCAACGCCGCCAGACCCAACTTGCGTCCGGTTTGCGCCTCGATGCCGCCGATTACATTGTTCTGCGTGTCGGCCAGGGTCGCGCCCTCTTCGACGATAACCACATACACCGGCACCTTGACCACTTTGAGGATCTGATAGACCGCGTGGAACAACGTCCCCGCCTCGGCACCGGTGGGGTCCAACTGGGCCTGGGTGGTGAAGCTGTTGATGCGAAACGGGGTGTTTTTCGGAATCAGCGCGTTGGCATTCGGCGCGGTGCCGACCAGCCCGATGACGTTGTCCCCCAGGCCACCCATGGCCTCGGGAGATTCAGTGGCATTGACGGTGATGCCGTTGTGCTCGAAGTTCAAAACCTCAGCCATGGTTATTCAGCCTTTTTGGTGGCGGCCTTTTTGGCCGGGGTCGATGTGGAAGCCGACTCGACGGCTTCGGTTTTTTTCAGTTCCAGGCGACCGGCGCTACGCAAGGCACTGGCCTCGACGTCGAGCAAGTCGAGTTCCTGACCGGTGCTCGACCAGTGGCCGCCACCGGTAGGAAATGGAAGGAGCACGGTGTAGGTTTGGCGGATAGACATTGGCGAGTTTCTCCAGAGGCAAAAACGCAAAAGCCCCATCTAAAGGGGCTCTGTGCGGGCAAAAAAAAACCGCTTTCGCGGTGAGGGTTACTTCAGAAATGTTGGTGGCTCAGGCCACTCCAATTGGTCAGGATGTTCCACCGTTTCGGGAATATCCCGCAACGCCTTACGGTAGGCGGTGACCTGAGCTAACTGGACAGCAGTGGCCGGGTAATCCGGTAGTTGGGTAAAGTCAGTCGCTCGCAGAAGCTGATCGCGACGGGTACGAACTGCAGCCCATTCGATATCAGGCAAAGGCACAGCGAGCGTAAATTCTGTGTTGTTATCTTCAGCAATATCAGACATATCAACTCCTTAACTAAAAACCACTGTTTCAGCCAGCGATAGTTTTGTTTTCAAATCACCCAGTTTAAACAAACGGCCATTCCCTACACGCATGGTGTCGATACGTATAGTGGTGTAATAAATACTCGGAATCAGAATACGCATCACAATATTACCGTTCGTATCAACGTAACAAGCAGGTGTCATGTTGCCAAACGTGGAAACATTCTGCAGGGTACGAGTGGGTTGATAGCAATAGCCAACCAGCGTTTCTTCGATGATTTTTGCAGTGCCGTAACTGTAACCTTTTATGTTGAACCAGAACATTTCCGAGTTCACATTGATGTTCAGCGGAACTTTGAAATGTATATAGACGCTTGCGCTGGTACCCAAGTCGGTTAGCACAAAATCACCTTGCGCGCCCAACCCCTGTACACCTCCGGTACCCGAGACAAAACCTTGCAGTAGGTTACGACGAATCGTCCCCAGCGCTGCTGGATCGCCTTCAACGTCCTTGAGACTCCTCCATTCATTGAACTGCTCCAGTGCGGTGGCCATGGTGCTGTTGATACTGCCGATCTTTCCATTGACCGCCGCGGTCAAATTATTGGCCGCTGCTACCAGCGTCGCGATAGTGGTTTCCAGGCTCACATTCAGGTTCCTTGTACTATTGATTATTTAGCTTCAAGCGCCATCACTCGAAACATCAGGCCAACGTGTCGCGCCATATTGTCGATATTGGCGGTAGCCAACGTGGCGAGTTCTTCACTCAGTAGAATGTTCAGGTTGTCGGACCCCACCACCACCGTGACGCTTTGCGCCGGCAACGGTGAAATATCCAGCGTGAACTTTTGCAATACTCGCGCGGCCGCCGCTTTGTAGGTCAGCAACTTTCCAGCCACCGAATACACCGCTAGCAACGTGCCGGTAGACAGATAGAAACCGAACTCGCCAATCTCATATTCATCCGCCCCCTCAAACAAAGCGGCCATTCTCAGCTGCCCTGGATCCAGGTCTTCGTAGTCCACGATCGGCACCCGCTGCCGCTCATTGCGAAGCGCCGTTTCCGATCCGCTGGGGTCGTAGCGAGCGGTGCCGGCACCGATGTGGGTGATCTCACCTTTCAAGCCTTGGTTCTTTGCCTGCAACACTTCGGCCAAGCCAGCGGAAGTGAAGCGAACCAAGCGCGTAATGTCTTCTGTCATGGCTGCGCCCTGAGGTCGTAATCGTTAATGGTGTAGGGTTGAAAAAAACCGGTACTGATAAGGCGCACATCAAGGTCAATTGATGGCAGCGCTCCGTCCAGGAACAGTTCCCCTTCGCTCAAGGCTCTGTCGGCGGCTGATGCCAGCGCCAGGCTGCCGTTCGTTTGATGTACAAGCGTGATGGTGGCCTGGTCACGCTCGCTCTTGGCGGCATTGATTCGCCGTATCAAGCGATTGTGATCGCCACTGGACCAACTGCGACCGATGACCGCTTGCACATCAAAGGTGTAGGGCTGAGCAAGAGGTTGTTGCTCATACCAGGCGGCGACCTGGGGCGTAAAACCCATAGACTCGACGGCATGATTCAGCGCCTGACGCGTGCCGGCCTGACGCTGGATCTGCCAGGACAACGAAACGGTCAGGCGTTTTTCCAGATCATTGGCTGCCGCGTCCCATTCACTGACCCCACGATCCGCCGCCAGATACGGCAGGAACGCCAAAGGCGTTCCGCGCGGATTCATCAGCTTCGGAAACGGCGGATCGATGCGTTCGAGCAACCGGGCGAAGCCGAGATCAAGTGCCTTCTCCAGCGGTGAGCTGTTGGCCGGCAGCAGGCTCGGGCGAGGTGTGTCGTCACTCATAACGTATCCACCTCAACCTCGACGCCCGTGCAATACGGAGCCTGGAAAGCCGTCGTGACAATCGGCTCCAGCGGTTCGAGAATTTCAAGCTGGACCGCGCCGGCGCTGTGCAGCGTGTAGTCGATCCAGCTCGGATCCACGCGGCCTTCCAGGCGATGACAGGCCTCGGCGTATTCGCGCAACTGCTGCTGTGCGGCAGCCTGGGTCAGGCCTGAATCCGGACCGGGGTTGATCTTTGCCACGACGCGGATTCTGTAGTTCTTGATCTGCGCGGGCTGGACGATGACCCGGTCCGTTTCCGGTCGCACATCGGGCCGGGCGAAATGCTCGCGAACGCCGGCGAGCAGCGCCTCGGACGGCGTGCCGTCGCCCTCTCGGGACAGCACCGTGACCGTGACTTCGCCGGGCGCGGTACGGCGTCCGTTGCCGTCCTTGATCTGGGCTGCATGGCTATCCGGGTCGAAGGTGTAGGTGACGGTCACCACGCCCGCCGAGGCGCTTTCGACTTTCACGACGGGACGTTGCCCCAGGGTGAAAATCTCCCGCCGATACTGCATGCGCGAACCGGCCGCCGGTGCGTGGGGCGCCAGGTAGTAGCGCAACCGGGCGTCCTCGTCGCGCTCGTAGACCGGGGCGATGGGCGGGAATGCCGCGGGGTCGCCCGGGGCGAGCAACTGACGTTCAAGCCCCATGTCCGCGAGGCGCGCATCGAGGTTGCTGCCCGTGGCCCACCACGCCAGCATCTGCTTGATGCGGGCGTTGTATTTGCGTTCGTGGGTTTGCAGCCGGACACAGAACGCCTCGAGGGCCAGGGTCAGCAGTTCGCTTTCGTTTTCGAGACTGTCCACCAGCTTCGCGGCGCTTGCGGGAGAGCGTGCGGCAACGTACTCGACCACAAAAGTCTTGAACTCGGCGAGCAGGTCCTCGAACGCTTCGACGGTAACGATAGCCGGTTCGGCCAGTTGGTTCTGGCCGGGAATCAGCATGCTCATGTCACCACCTCGAAGGTCTGTTTGCGGTTTTTCCAGGTGCCGGCGAAGCGCAACAACAAACCAGCCCCCTGTCGATTGGCGACGATGACTTGCGGCTCGAAATCGTCGATGCCGTTGTGCGGGTTGTAGAACGCCTGAGCTGCGTGGCTTTGGGCGAGCAGCAGCAGGTCGTCACCGAGGTTTTGACCGAGCAGCTCGGTCAAGGCGCTGCCGTACAGGGGGCGCTTCTGACGAGTACCCAACGGTGTGGACAACGCCCGGGTGGCGCGCTGCACGAATTGCAGCCAGTCGTCGACCGTCGCGCCGGTGTTGCGATCGATTCCAATCATGGGAAATCCTTTATGCGGTACTGATGACGCGTCCCTGGTGATCCACCAGCGGACCGCTGAAATGCATGCCTGTCGCGTCGATACGCAAACCGACGGCGCCCAGCTGCAACTCGATGGCCTGGGGTGTCATCGCCAATCGCGCCGGGCCAATGCTCAACTGGAGCGATTCGCGGGAACCGCTGAACGTCGCCGGGCCGTTGTTCCAATGCAGGACATGGCTGGCGTGGTCGTAACCGTTTTCCGTGCCGTCCTGATAGAGGCGACGCGTCAGCGAGGCCTGGGTCGAGACGGGTGGAAACTGGCCGCCGTTAAGGCCGAACAACGCCACCGTCTGTCCGCCGCTGTCGCCGCCTCCATGGTTAAGCAGCAGGCATTGCTCGCCCACTGACGGAATCCGCGACTCGCTCTGGGCGCCGGCGCTCGGGTTGAAAAAGCGGATCGCCGGCGTTACCAGCCCGCCATGACTGACCTTGCAAGTGTTGCTGGCCGCATCGACTTCCTGGCAAACGCCGATGCGGCAAAAACTCTCTGCACGCCGATGCAGGTCCTCAAACTCGGTTTCCATCTGCGCCAAACGCTCGATGATCGGCGCCAGATGCATCTGTAGCAGCGCATCAAACATGGCTCAGCCCTCGAGTGCGGTGTATTGGTCCGGGTCGTCGATGTCCGAGACTTCCCAGGTACGGGCGAATTTCGGGATACCCAGCGGGTCCTCCAGCAATGTCGGGCCGAGGTACAGCGTCTGGGTAAATGAAAGGGTCCAGGCGGCGTACGCGCGGGTTTCGCTCCCGAAGGTCGACGCGACGCCATCGATATTCGTGGGCGGGTCGCATTGATCACCCGGCAGATTCCAGCGGTTGTCGACGACCCGCTGCTTCATTTCGCAGCCCAGATCGCACGCTGTCGACGCCGTTCCAGACGACACGACTTGCAGGGAAACCGTCAGGGCATGGGCGATTCGCCCTTCGCTGGAACGCTGGCCCAGCGCATCACGCTCGATGGCGAGCAACACCCAGGGTGGGTCGCCCATGTCGTTGAAATCCTGGAGGCTCCCGACGTTCAAGCCAGGCATGGCAGTTCGCAACGTTTCGGCAATGGCGGTCAACAGCTGCGAAGGTTTTTCGAGGACGGCAGGCATCGAGGCCTCCTGTTTTTTATGGCGGCACGAAGATCAGCAGTGGGAAATCAATGTGGGTCGGAACGGGAATCGCGCGGCGGTAGCTCACTGATGCCCATCCGCTTGGCGGCCCAGCGCTCGTAAAGCCCGATGGCGACGTCAGCCCCGGCCATCGCGGTCAGGCAGCCGAAGGCACCGGCGGCCCAGATCGACAGGCCCATGGCGTACAACAGCATGATCGCCGAGACGCCACAGATCATGCAGGCGCCGGAGCGCAGGGCGAGGCGCCGAAGCAGCGACCAGCCACGGGCGCCCTCCTTGTCGGCACGCCACATCTCGCCAGTCACCCCGCCCACCAGGGCGAGCACGATGACCAGCCAGATCGGCATGTCCAGCAACGCTTGTTGCTCGTTTGTCATGTCTCGTTTCCTGGGGGTGATTAAGATTGGGCGGGCAGGTTGTTTGAAACTGAATGAGATGTGGGTCGGTGTGACCCCCTAAGTGGCTAGAAACGGCGTTCTAACGATTGTCAGGTCATTGAAAGCTGGCATCACTCTGGCGGGATGGTCTGCATTCCCCAACTTCAGAAAAAGAACAAAAAACCCCAGCGGTTGCCGGGGTTCTGGGATTTGTACTGTACCGATCTCGGGTCACCTTCCTGTGATCTCAAGTCGGCCATCACAACTGATAAGCGCCTGGAGCTTTTGCCCGTCGATGTCGAACGGGACCATCCACCAGTTGGTGGTAGCGTCATAATGACCAGGCTCCGCGAGCTTGTATCGGGAAATCGCGGCCGGCTCCTTGTGCCGCTTGTAGTAGGCATCAATCGCGTTCTTGAAGAAAGCCTCGGTTCCTGCGCCAGGACAACTACCTGCATCCTTTTCGCCACAGCCAGACATCAACACAACGCAGACTGCACAGGTCAGCCCCAAGGCCTTCTTCATCATCGTTTACCGCACTCCAGTAAAGCTGACCGGTTGAGCGCCCTTGAAATGAATGACGTAATCGGCATGGCCGAACGTTTCACCCATCTGCATCAAGAAGGTCGTCAATGCTTCTTGAAGCCAGGGACGATTACTCGGATCAGCATCAAATTTGTCATCGTTCAGGGTGTAAGAGCCTGAAAACGAATAAGACCCATCCGCATTAATCGTCAGGGCGCCGGTGAGGTTACCAGAGACCCGCCCGACAGTTAAAGCTACTGGCAAATCAGAGACGTTGTTGAAAGAGTTGTAGCTGAATGGCGCAGCAGCAATCTGATAAGTACCAGCTTGGTTAGCAGAATCGTTCAAAATTTGTTTAATTGGATTCAAATCCGCGACCGTAATCGCCAGATTCAAGGAGCGGACATCCGCGTACCTAGGGACACCGCCGCCAAAAATCCAGTACCCCAATGCAGCGAATGGCATGGTCGGGATACCATAGAAATCAACAGTGTGCGACTCAAAAATCTCGCCGAAATTGATCGAATTCGCGGACAGAAACTGCCCGTATCCAAGCTGGAGATCAAGCGAGCCGTCAAGCGCCTGGCCAAATTTCCCAACCGCCGGACCATTTTCGCCCCAGATATAGTTTGCATAGGCATGAATGCCCAATTGAGTGCGAACCGTATGAATAGGCTGATTGCTAAGCCCTTTGGCAATCTCAACCATCATCTTATGAGCGTCGGCGGCCGACGCAGCCGCCCATACAGCCTCGCCATTAAGTGTGAGAGCGGGTGCAGCGATCGGAATAGCCTCAATTTCGCGGACATATTGTGGGAGCAAGCTGAGTTGGTTGTCCCAGCCGTCGTCAGTGGAGTAGGTCGTTTGAGGGCCTGGATACGCATATACAACTGTTACAGGGAGTTCGATGGGCATTTTCGCACCTATTGAGTCGAATGATTTTTTGCGGAGTATTCCGCATTCATGTCGCTCAATGGCGATTGCTCGAGGCTCATGGCCCTCACATGATTCAAGGTCCCGCATCGGGAGCATTTGATCTGGAGCTGGGTGTACTCGCCCACGCGGGCCAGTAGTCTGTTGCATTTTCCACATCTGTAATCTTTAAGCATCTGCAAAGCCTTGTCTTTTCTGCTGGGCTCCGCCCCGCTCGCGCGAGCGGTGAGGGGCTTGGCTGCAGGGTACATCTGCGATCTGGCGTCTCCCTTGGGTGTTACAGCACCCTCTGGAGTCGCCCTCTCTTTTTTCGATCCCAACAAAAAGCCCCAGCATTATCCCATTGACGGCGGTATGAAGTACCTCGCGGCACAGGCATTCCAAAAAGCCCGGTCGCCCAGGCTTTTCAGTAATGCGCTTGATCTTTCGGCGCGACTGGCGCGGTACGGATCCATTCAAATTGTTCCTCCGACCGCGGTCCCTGCCCGCCGGATAACTGCTTCTGGTGCTTTACGCTGCACACCCGGGTCAGTTGCCAACCCTCTGAACCGTTAAGGCCGGTTCATCGCTGCCTGTTGGTGGAACTAAAGAGCGTTGTTGCCAGCCGCTTTGTCGAGCGGCTTGGACACAGAATATGCATGGATGCATATACAGTCAATGCGTAAATGCATTTATTTATGCGCAATGAATGCGCAAATGCATGCAAACCGCGTAAGTACCGGGGTTGAAGGCTTTCAGGAGGCGAAAAAAAACCCGCACGACGGCGGGTTTTTATCTGACAGTGGAGGGGTTAACGGGCGTACATGCCCCACCAGAAGACGTGACCGAGGATGACGATCTGCTCGTCCTGCATTTCCTGGAACGTGTAGTCCTCGTCCGGATGCTCATCGCGGTTGAAGCTGCGCAGGCGGATGCCGGTTGGCAGGCGGTAAAGCTGCTTCACCCGCAGTTGGCCGTTGTGATTGATGGCGTAGAGGTCACCGTCGACGATGTCGCCGATCCCGCATTTGCCCGCGTTCACCCCGACCGTGGCGCCGTCGCGCAGCACCGGCAACATGCTGTTGCCGCGCACCGTCACGCACTTGGCCTGGTCGAACTGCACGCCGTTATGGCGCAGGCTGCGCTTGCCGAAACGCAGGCTTGAGCGCTCGCTTTCCTCGATGACGAATCTTCCTGATCCAGCAGCCAATTCAACCTCACGCAGAAAAGGAACGGACACCTCGTCTTCCTCGACGGGTGTTTCGTCGTCCCACAGGCTTATGTCCTTGAGTTCGGAATGCGGCTCTTCGCGGCTGCTGTTGCCGGCAGGCGCAACGCCGACGCGCCCGCGCAGCTGGTCGGTGCTCACGGCGAAATATTCAGCGATCTTCGAGATGTGTTTATCCGAAGGGTCGACGATCTTGCCGCTGAGGATCCGCGAGAGGGTGGACTGAGGCACGCCGGTACGCCGGTGAAGCTCCGTGGGGGAGATCCCGTGCTGATCGAGCAATGCTCTTAATACGGTAGAAACGTTGCGTTTTTGCATAACGCGCATAATGCTTGTTCTTTTCGTGGAAGACAAATGCTGTTTTGCATAAATATGCGGACGCTGTGCTTAAGCTCTGCCAAATGCTTTTGTGGGG
>NZ_JBHFJB010000039.1:168414-189015 GCF_057334555.1 Pseudomonas sp. AGC41 | reverse complement strand
CCTCGCCACGGGATTCGCCCTACACAGCCTTAGGAAAAACCGCCCACACCGTCCTGCAAATGCGCATCGCGAGACTACGTTGCCTTGCGCCTCTGCCTACAACTACGCCAGAATCCGCCGGCTTGTGCGCCTTGGGGCCCAGCGGTACTTTTGATCTTGTCACTGCCCATCAGTGACTGGGTTTAGTAGCCCGGCATTCCAAGGCGTACATGGCTCCGCTCAGCCAGGTTTTTACCTGCGCTCAATGGTAGCTGTGCGCAGGGCGCCCTCGGGCGCGCCGGTTTCTTGGATCCCCGGTCTACTAACCTGCGTACAGCTGCCGCCCATCTCGTTTAGTAGCGGATTGGTAGTCCAAACAGATACCAAATCCCCTCGAAGATGACCTCAAGCCGAAAGCCGACGAGGAACGATCCGATACCCTCTATCTTATTGCTCCCAACATAGATGCCGAATGCCTGCTCGCCAACCTCAGCGAAACCCTGGCTTCGGCCAACGCCATGGTCAGCGATCTCGCCTTCGACCTGGAAGGGTCGCGACGACATATCGCACTAGGGATCCTGCAGATGATCGAGCTGAGCCAGTTGCTGGCGAATCGGGCATTGGATGTGGTGGATCCCAGATAAAACAGGCCGATTCGACGAGAAACAAAACAGCCTGCATGTCGCCAGGCTGTTCATTCAAGAAGGACAACCCCCTATGGCGAGGGGGCTTGCTCCCGCTGGGCTACGCAGTATTTCCGCTTCTAGCGGCCGCTGCGCCCCCAAAGCGGGAGCAAGCTCCCTCGCCACGTCGTTATCAACTATAAATGGCAGCAATAAGCACAAAGAGGCCTGGGGAGTTCGACACAAACAGTCAGACCATCGAAAGGGATCGGATTAATGACGGAGAATGCCGATACACGCAGCTGACTACTGGCTTCAGCAGACCAAGCCGTCCATGAAGACGCATTGCGCTTCGCTCGGTCCAATAAAAAAGCAATCGCGAAGCGACTGACAGATAAGGCTCTTTATCCGCCAGAGGAAGCGCCGGTGTCAGTTTTTATGGCAGGCTCTCCGGGCGCCGGTAAAACCGAGGCATCAATAGCCTTGGTGAATCTGTTCGCAGATTCAGCGATCCTGCGCATAGACGCTGATGAACTACGAAGCGAGTTTCCAGCTTACGCTGGAGCAAACTCCTGGCTGTTTCAGGGAGGAGTTTCGATTCTGGTCGATAAAATGTTGGATTTCGCATTGGATCAAAGGCAGTCCTTCATCCTTGATGGAACGTTTTCCAACATAGACGTAGCAAGACGAAACGTAGATCGCTCCTTGAGAAAAGGCCGTTTCGTACAAATTCTATATGTATATCAGTCGCCTCTACTCGCCTGGGGATTCGTCAATGCTCGCGAGGCGGCCGAGGGCAGGAGGATCCGCAAAGAACATTTCATCAAGCAATATTTCGCCGCACGTGACGTAGTGAACGCGCTTAAGCTAGAGTATCGCGGCGATGTCCATGTGGACCTGTTACTCAAACATATCGACAATTCGGGACGACTTTACAAAGCCGGTGTCGATAAAATTGACTACCATATCCCTGAGCAACACACGCGGGCCGACCTAGAGGCCATGCTCGAGCCACCATCAGGAGGGCACCTATGATTTCGATCAAGCTGGGCTTGTCCAAAGGAACCAAAAGCACCTTTGCCGATTTTATTCGTAATGCTAAATCGGACCAAAAGAAACGTGTTTATAGCGAGGTTTTGACAGAGGCTACCAAGCAGCAAAACCTGGTGATGATGCAGGCCGAGGCGAAACGAGGCTGATATCAAAATTCAAGAGAAGCCCGACTACATGTCGGGCTTTTTATTGCCAGATTTACCTGGCCAGGTTTTTTCCGCCACATTCTGGGAAAACAATCGAAGCCACTCATCCCTGGGTCGCACCAGACCGCCCATGTTAACCTTGCGCCCATCGCGGAAAAGCCGGGCCGATGCCCCTCCTTTTGCCCCACACCTTTCAACGAGCTTGCCTGACACCGATGAATACCGCCGTGAACGACCTGTCCTCCCACACGCCGATGATGCAGCAATACTGGCGCCTGAAGAATCAGCACCCCGATCAGATGATGTTCTACCGCATGGGCGATTTCTACGAAATCTTCTATGAGGACGCGAAGAAGGCCGCCAAGCTGTTGGACATCACCCTGACGGCGCGTGGGCAATCGGCGGGCATGGCGATTCCGATGTGTGGGATTCCTTACCACGCGGCGGAAGGCTACCTGGCGAAACTGGTCAAGCTGGGCGAATCCGTGGTGATTTGCGAACAGGTCGGCGACCCGGCCACCAGCAAAGGCCCGGTGGAACGCCAGGTCGTGCGGATCATCACTCCCGGCACAGTCAGTGACGAGGCGTTGCTGGATGAGCGTCGGGACAACCTGATCGCCGCCGTCCTCGGCGACGAGCGCCTGTTCGGCCTGGCCGTGCTGGACATCACCAGCGGCAACTTCTCGGTATTGGAAATCAAGGGCTGGGAAAACCTGCTGGCGGAACTCGAGCGGGTCAATCCGGTGGAGTTGTTGATCCCGGATGACTGGCCCAAAGACCTGCCGGCGGAAAAACGCCGTGGCGTACGCCGCCGGGCGCCGTGGGATTTCGAGCGCGACTCGGCGTTGAAAAGTCTCTGCCAGCAGTTTTCCACCCAGGACCTCAAGGGCTTCGGCTGCGAGAACCTGACCCTGGCCATCGGCGCCGCCGGCTGCCTGCTGGCCTACGCCAAGGAAACCCAGCGCACCGCCCTGCCCCATCTGCGCAGCCTGCGTCATGAACGCCTGGATGACACGGTCGTGCTGGACGGCGCGAGCCGCCGCAACCTGGAACTGGACACCAACCTGGCCGGTGGCCGCGATAACACCTTGCAATCGGTGGTCGATCGCTGCCAGACCGCCATGGGCAGCCGCCTGCTGACCCGCTGGTTGAACCGACCGCTGCGGGACCTGACGGTACTGCAAGCACGCCAGTCTTCCATCACGTGTCTGCTGGACCGCTATCGTTTCGAGCAGTTGCAACCGCAGCTCAAGGAAATCGGCGATATCGAGCGGATCCTCGCGCGGATCGGCCTGCGCAACGCCCGTCCACGCGACCTGGCGCGCCTGCGCGACGCCCTCGGCGCGCTGCCCGAACTTCAGGTGGCAATGACCGACCTTGAAGCCCCTCACCTGCAGCAACTGGCGCGCACCACCGGCACCTACCCGGAACTGGCCGCGCTGCTGGAAAAAGCCATTATCGATAATCCGCCAGCGGTGATTCGGGACGGTGGCGTGCTGAAAACCGGTTACGACGCCGAACTCGACGAGCTACAATCGCTGAGCGAAAACGCCGGCCAGTTCCTGATCGACCTCGAAGCCCGGGAAAAGGCCCGTACCGGCCTTGCCAACCTCAAGGTCGGCTACAACCGTATCCACGGTTATTTCATCGAGCTGCCGAGCAAGCAGGCCGAGCAAGCCCCGGCCGATTACATCCGGCGCCAGACCCTCAAGGGCGCCGAGCGTTTCATCACGCCGGAACTCAAGGCTTTCGAGGACAAGGCGCTGTCGGCCAAGAGTCGCGCCCTGGCCCGGGAAAAGATGCTCTATGAAGCACTGCTTGAAGACCTGATCAGCCAACTTCCGCCTCTGCAGGACACCGCCGCCGCCCTGGCGGAACTGGACGTGTTGAGCAACCTGGCCGAGCGCGCGCTGAACCTGGACCTCAACTGCCCACGCTTCGTCAGCGAGCCGTGCATGCGCATCAGCCAGGGTCGCCACCCGGTGGTTGAGCAGGTACTGACCACGCCGTTCGTGGCCAACGACCTGAGCCTGGACGACAACACCCGCATGCTGGTGATCACCGGTCCGAACATGGGCGGTAAATCCACCTACATGCGCCAGACCGCGCTGATCGTGCTGCTGGCTCACATCGGCAGCTTCGTCCCGGCGGCCAGTTGCGAACTGTCGCTGGTGGACCGGATCTTCACCCGGATCGGCTCCAGCGATGACCTGGCCGGTGGGCGTTCGACGTTCATGGTGGAAATGAGCGAAACCGCAAACATCCTGCACAATGCCACCGAGCGCAGCTTGGTGCTGATGGACGAAGTCGGTCGCGGCACCAGCACCTTCGACGGCTTGTCCCTGGCTTGGGCGGCCGCTGAGCGTCTCGCCCAGTTGCGCGCTTATACACTGTTCGCCACGCACTATTTCGAATTGACCGTGCTGCCGGAGAGCCAGCCGCTGGTGGCCAACGTCCACCTCAACGCCACCGAGCACAACGAACGCATTGTGTTCCTTCACCACGTACTGCCCGGCCCAGCCAGCCAGAGCTACGGCCTGGCGGTGGCGCAACTGGCCGGTGTGCCGAGCGACGTCATCACCCGCGCCCGCGAGCACCTCAGCCGCCTGGAGACCACCAGCTTGCCGCACGAGGTACCGCGCCCGACCAAAGGCAAACCGGCCGCGCCGCAGCAAAGCGACCTGTTCGCCAGCCTGCCGCATCCGGTGCTCGACGAACTGGCCAAGCTCGACCTCGACGACATGACCCCGCGCCGGGCGTTGGATTTACTCTATACATTGAAGACACGGGTCTAACGCACGGGCTTTCAAGCTGTTAGAATCTCGCGCGGTTTGGGATGCTGCGACCTATTAGCCTGGGTTTGCAGATCATCGCTCCCGAACCTCGCGACCCCTACCGTGATGGGGCTTCGCCGCAGCCGCCTGAGGAGAGAATTAGAAATGACCTTCGTCGTCACCGACAACTGCATCAAGTGCAAGTACACCGACTGCGTAGAAGTCTGTCCGGTGGACTGCTTTTACGAAGGCCCGAACTTCCTGGTCATTCACCCGGACGAGTGCATCGACTGCGCCCTGTGTGAACCGGAATGCCCGGCGAATGCCATTTTCTCGGAAGACGAAGTGCCGGCCGGTATGGAGAACTTCATCGAGCTGAACGCCGAACTGGCGGATATCTGGCCGAACATCACCGAGCGCAAGGACCCGCTTCCGGATGCCGCCGAGTGGGATGGCAAGCCAGGCAAGATCGCGGACCTCGAGCGCTGATCTTTTCGGCGTCACCAAAAGGCCCCTTGCGGGCCTTTTTGCTGCCTGGAACAAAATCGCAGGCAAAAAAAAGGGGCGGTTTGACCCGCCCACATTTTTTCCATAATCCCTTTAATCCTTTTCATCGTCCTGATGAATCGCGTCCTGCGATGTCCTTCCTGTCCCATCATCCTTGACGGGTGTGTCTGTCCGTCGACACAGGATTGATATTAGTGTTTTCCCAAACGAGTGCAATGCCTCGGCGGCGCTCCTCCGGCACTGTCACACGTCATTCATACATAATAAAATCTATATATAACAACTAGATACGAGTTCGCTCAGTTCATTATTAGCAATCTGTCCCATCATCGTGAAACCGAACGCTTACGCAACACTAGGCAAAAGCTTACAAACTGAAGCTACAAAATGGGTAGAAGGAAATCCTCTCTGCCAGCAAAAGCAAAAGCCCCGAACTCAGTCGGGGCTTTCTCTGCTGCGCTTGCCTGATTTACTGGAACAACGACTCGCTCGACAGGCCGTTTTTCTCTAGGATCTCTCGGAGGCGCTTGAGGCCTTCGACCTGGATCTGCCTGACCCGCTCACGAGTCAAACCAATCTCCAGGCCCACATCTTCAAGGGTGCTGCTTTCATGACCGCGCAAGCCGAAGCGGCGGATCACCACTTCCCGTTGCTTGTCCGTGAGCTCCGAGAGCCACTGGTCGATGCTCTGAGACAAATCGTCATCCTGGAGCAACTCGCACGGATCGGTGGGACGATCATCGGTAAGGGTGTCGAGCAGCGTCTTGTCCGAGTCTGGCCCCAGCGAAACGTCGACCGATGAAACCCGCTCGTTGAGCCCAAGCATCCGCTTGACCTCGCCCACCGGTTTTTCCAACAGGTTGGCGATTTCCTCGGGTGAAGGTTCGTGATCGAGCTTCTGGGTCAACTCACGAGCAGCCCTCAGGTAGACGTTGAGCTCCTTGACCACATGAATCGGCAGCCGGATGGTCCGGGTCTGATTCATGATGGCCCGCTCGATGGTCTGGCGGATCCACCAGGTCGCATAGGTCGAGAAACGGAAGCCGCGTTCGGGGTCGAATTTCTCGACCGCGCGAATCAGGCCCAGATTGCCCTCTTCGATCAGGTCCAGCAGCGAAAGCCCACGATTGACGTAGCGTCGGGCGATTTTCACCACCAGGCGCAAGTTACTTTCAATCATGCGTTTTCGGCCCGCCGGGTCGCCACTTTGCGACAAGCGCGCAAAATGAACTTCTTCCTCGGGGGAGAGCAGCGGCGAGAAACCGATTTCGTTGAGGTACAGCTGAGTGGCGTCCAGCGCCCGGGTGTAGTCGATGTACTTATGTTGTTTAAGTGAAGCGGAGTGTTTGGATTTGGCACGAACGGAAGGTGGAGTCGCCCCTTCATCATTCGACATCGAATCCATAGCGATGCCGGTCTCCATAAGGAGAACCTCATCGTCGATGTCAAACTCCGGCACTTCTTTACTGAGAGCCATTGTTATAGTCCTTTGGTGAGTTCGACCTCAAGCTCAAGCGGCGCCTTTATCCTTGGCAACGCTGGAGCCTGTTCCCTCTACGTGACGGAACAGGCTGACAAGCAAATCAACGACGTGGCAGGAATTGCAGCGGATCCACAGGCTTACCTTGTCGGCGAATCTCAAAATGCAGTTTCACCCGATCCGTACCCGTTGAGCCCATTTCGGCAATTGTCTGTCCGACCTTGACCTGCTGCCCCTCCCGAACCAACAGCCTGCGGTTGTGACCGTAGGCACTGACGTAGGTATCGCTGTGTTTGATGATCACGAGTTCGCCGTAGCCCCGCAAACCACTCCCGGCGTACACCACCGTCCCATCAGACGCTGCCAAAACAGGCTGTCCCAAATCCCCAGCGATATCAATTCCTTTATTCAAACTACCGTTTGAAGAGAATTTACCAATGAGAACGCCATTAGAAGGCCATCCCCAGCCGGTCGGGGCGGGGCCTGCCGGAGGCATCGGAACGGGTGTCGGCTTGTTCGCGACGGACGGTACAGTCGTCGTTGCGGTACCGGCCGGGCGACGAATAACCGTGGTTTTACTCGAGGATGACGGCGTCGAACCCGACTGCGTCACGACCGCGGTAGGTGTTGAGGCACTGCGACCGTCAAAGCGAATTGTCTGACCCGGATGGATCGTATAAGGCGCAGGAATGTTGTTGCGAGCCGCGAGGGCTTTGTAGTCCCAGCCGTAGCGAAACGCGATGGAAAACAGCGTATCGCCACGACGGACTACATATTGGCCGGTAGTTACTGTAGGCCGCTGCGGTGTCGCATTGTTGCGATCAACCACCCGGACATTACCCGACGGAGTACTGGAACAACCGACCAGCAAGGTACTCAAGAGAAGGCCAGTCACCAGGCGCTTGAAGCTCGTGATACCCATACGCTGCGCAATGACTGTGAGACTCACCCGCCGCTCCCTTTGTGGTGGCTGAAAAAATTGCACGCTGCCTGTCCAGGCAGAAATATTGCCCCGTGGCGGGCCGACACCACGCTTCTATAAAGGAAGCGCGAAAAGCTGCCGCACACGTTTGCTCGACGCTGTTGAACGCTGTTTGGCAAACCAGCGCCAGTCGAACAGCTGCTGCCGTAAGACACATGCCGTGCCCCGGAATTCAGCGTCTGTCTATAAATGCTCAGGCCAATGGCCCGTTGAGCAACGGCACGAAACGCACCGCCCCGAGGACGTGCCGAGAAAAACCATGTTCTTCGCGCACTATCAACATCAGTTGCTGGACTTCGCCCGCACCCACCGGAATGACCAGCCGCCCGCCGGGAGCCAGTTGATCCAGCAAAGCCTGGGGTACGTCGGTGGCAACGGCCGTGACAATGATGCCGTTATAAGGCGCCAATGCCGGCCAGCCTTCCCAACCGTCGCCCCAGCGAAACACCACGTTACGCAGATTCAGCTCCACCAGGCGCTCCTTGGCGCGATCCTGCAGGACCTTGATCCGCTCCACGGAAAATACCCGCTCCACCAACTGCGACAACACCGCAGTCTGGTAACCCGAGCCCGTGCCGATCTCCAGCACTTTGTCCAGCGGCCCTGCCTCCAACAGCAGCTCGCTCATGCGGGCCACCATGTAGGGCTGGGAAATGGTCTGGTTGTGGCCGATCGGCAACGCCGTGTCTTCGTAGGCGCGATGGGCCAGCGCCTCATCGACAAACAGATGACGCGGCGTGCGGCGAATCACCTCCAGCACCTGGGCGTTGGACAAGCCTTCTTCGTAAAGCCGCTGGATCAACCGTTCCCGGGTCCGCTGGGAGGTCATGCCGATTCCGCGACGCAGCATATCGTCTTGTTCACGACCCATCAGCGCAGCCCCTCCAGCCAGCCATCGAGACTTCGAAAGGCATCGTTGAAAGTGCGATCGAGCTGCAAGGGGGTGATCGAGACATAGCCCTGCATTACTGCATGGAAGTCGGTGCCAGGCCCGCCGTCTTCGGCATCACCGGCGGCGGCGATCCAGTACCCGGCTTTGCCGCGCGGGTCGACGACATGCATCGGCCTGGCGGCGCGGGCGCGGTGGCCCAGGCGAGTAAGCTGGATGCCACGGATATGATCAAGCGGCAGATTCGGGATATTCACGTTCAGCACCGTACGCGGCGGCAGGTCCAACTCGCCGTGGGCCTGCACCAGTTTGCGGGCGAAATAGGCCGCGGTGGGCAAGTTGTCGACCTGGCGAGAAACAAACGAAAAGGCAAACGACGTGTGGTTCAGGAAACGACCTTCCAGGGCAGCGGCAACCGTACCGGAATACAGAACGTCATCGCCCAGGTTGGCTCCCAGGTTTATACCTGAAACCACCATGTCGGGCTCGCGCTCCAGCAGGCCGTTCAGGCCCAGGTGCACACAGTCAGTCGGCGTGCCGTTGAGGCTGATGAAACCGTTGTCCAGATAACAAGGGTGCAGCGGACGGTCGAGCGTCAGCGAGCTGCTGGCGCCGCTTTTGTCCTGGTCCGGAGCGATGACCACGCACTCGGCAAAATCCGCCAGCGCAGCATAAAGCGCGGCAAGACCGGGTGCTGTCACCCCGTCGTCGTTAGAAATCAGAATACGCATGGGCTGTCCGTCTGCCCCACCGGCACCAGATCGACGAGTTCGCGCACCAAGACAGTGGCGAAACATCCGGCCGGCAGGACGAATTCCAATTGCAGAATGTCAGGCGAGGGATAATGCCACGACAGCCCGCCAATGGGCAGTCGCAGCATGCGACGTTCGTGACTCATTCCCGCGTTTATCAACCAGTCGCGCAGATCGGCCTCTTGCGCGGCAATGGCCTGTTCCAGTTCGAAGGTTGCGCCAGCGGCGGGCGAGGGTCCTTCGCCCCACTGTGGACCGGTCGGGTGCAGATCGAGAATGGCCAGGCGCGGATCGCTGCACTCAGCCTCACCGGCCGGGAAAAAACTGCGGCTGTCGGTGAAGGCGAGCAAGTCGCCCACCTGGGCTTGCTGCCAGGTACCGTCGGCGACTCGCGCCGCCAGCACCCGGTTGAACAGAAAGCTGCGCGCCGTGGACAACAGCCGAGAGCGCACGTTGCGCTGCTCCGGCAAAGCCTTGCGTGCCGCCCAGGCGCGCGCATCGACGACATTGCCGCCGTCATGGCCAAAGCGCTGGGCACCGAAATAATTCGGAATGCCGTGCCGGGCGATGTGTTGCAGACGCGCCTCGATGGCGTCTTTGTCGCCCGTGAACTGGGTCAGGCGCAAGGTGAAGCCGTTGGCCGAATGCGCGCCGCGCTGCAGCTTGCGTCGATGGCGGGCAGTCTTGAGAATCCTCAGCGTATCGTTTTCCGCCGTCGACAGGTCCGGGTCGGCCTTGCCGGGCAATTGCACGCTGAACCATTGCCGGGTCAGGGCCTGACGATCCTTGAGCCCGGCGTAGCTGACCGTGCGCAACGGCACGCCGGCGGCCTTGGCGATTCGCCGGGCAGCCTCCTCGGTGTTCAAACCGCGTTTTTCCACCCACATCCACAAATGCTCGCCATCACCGGACAACGGGATATCAAGCACCTCGTCGACCTGGAAATCCTCGGCGGTGGCCTTCAGTACCGCACGGCCCAACGCCTCACCGTAGGCCCGTGGGCCCAATAGTTCCAGTTCGGTCATGGACGTTGCAACAAGGCGACGGAATGGACGGCAATACCTTCTTCGCGACCGACGAAACCAAGCTTCTCGGTCGTGGTGGCCTTGACGTTCACCTGGTCCAGCTCAACCTTGAGATCTTCGGCAATCCGCTGGCGCATCGCTTCAATGTGCGGTGCCATCTTGGGGGCCTGGGCGACGATGGTGTTGTCGACGTTGGCGACGACCCAGCCCTTGGCATGGATCAACGCGACCACGTGGCGCAGCAGTGCGCGGCTGTCGGCGCCCTTGAATTGCGGGTCGGTATCCGGGAAATGCTTGCCGATGTCGCCCAGGGCAGCCGCGCCGAGCAGAGCATCGCTCAAGGCGTGCAGCAACACGTCACCGTCAGAATGCGCAAGCAGCCCGAAGCCGTGTGCGATACGCACGCCGCCCAGAGTTATGAAGTCGCCTTCAGCGAAACGGTGAACATCGTAGCCGTGGCCAATACGCATAAAAAAACGCCCCGATTTTTGTCAGGGCGTGATTCTACCTGCATTAGGCGTTCAGAGCGCGCGCATGATGCTGCAAGTGTTCATCAATAAAGCTGGCGATGAAAAAATAGCTGTGGTCGTAGCCCGGTTGCAGGCGCAACTCCAGTGGATGACCGGCCGCTTTGGCAGCCTGCTGCAGCGCTTCAGGTTTAAGCTGATTGGCCAGGAAATCGTCGCGATCACCCTGATCCACCAGCAACGGCAGCTTTTCCTGCGCTTCGGCGATCAATGCACAGGCATCCCATTCGCGCCATTTCGAGCGGTCTTCCCCCAGGTAACGAGAGAAAGCCTTCTGCCCCCATGGGCAATCCATCGGGTTGTTGATTGGCGAAAAAGCCGACACCGAACGGTAGCGCCCAGGGTTGCGCAAGGCGCAGACCAGCGCGCCATGGCCGCCCATGGAATGACCGCTGATGCCGCGTTTATCCGAGGCGGGGAAATGCGCTTCGACCAGCGTCGGCAATTCCTGCACCACATAGTCATGCATCCGATAGTGCCGCGCCCACGGATCCTGCGTGGCGTTCAGATAAAAACCCGCGCCCAGGCCGAAATCCCAGGCGCCGTCCGGATCGCCCGGCACGTCGGCGCCACGGGGGCTGGTGTCCGGCGCGACGATGATCAGCCCCAACTCGGCGGCCATGCGCTGGGCACCGGCCTTGTGCATGAAGTTTTCGTCGGTGCAGGTCAGTCCGGACAACCAGTACAACACCGGCAGTTTGCCGCCCTGCTCGGCTTGCGGCGGCAGGTAGACGGCAAAGACCATGTCACAACCGAGCACTTCGGAACGGTGGCGGTAACGTTTGTGCCAGCCGCCGAAGCTTTTCTGGCAGGAGATGTTTTCCAGGCTCATGACGACCTCAGAAATGGATGACGGTACGGATGCTCTTGCCTTCGTGCATCAGGTCGAATGCCTTGTTGATATCTTCCAGGCCCATGGTGTGGGTAATGAAAGTATCCAGCGGAATCTCGCCCTTCTCGGCCATCTCCACATAGCTTGGCAACTCGCTGCGACCACGCACACCGCCAAAGGCCGAACCGCGCCAGACGCGGCCGGTCACCAACTGGAATGGCCGGGTGGCGATTTCCTGGCCGGCCCCGGCCACGCCAATGATCACCGACTCGCCCCAGCCCTTGTGGCAGCATTCCAGCGCGGCACGCATCAACTGGACATTGCCGATGCATTCAAACGAGAAGTCCACGCCGCCATCGGTCATGTCGACGATGACCTCCTGGATCGGGCGATCGAAGTCTTTCGGGTTGACGCAATCGGTCGCGCCGAGCTGCTTGGCGATTTCGAACTTGGCCGGGTTGATGTCGATGGCGATGATACGCGAGGCCTTGGCTTTCACCGCGCCGATCACGGCCGACAGACCGATGCCGCCCAGGCCGAAGATTGCCACGGTGTCCCCTGGTTTGACCTTGGCGGTGTTGAGCACGGCGCCGATGCCGGTGGTGACGCCGCAGCCCAGCAGGCAGACCTTTTCCAGCGGCGCTTCTTTGGGAATCTTTGCCACGGAAATTTCCGGCAGCACGGTGTACTCAGAGAACGTCGAAGTGCCCATGTAGTGGAAAATCGCCTCGCCCTTATAGGAAAAGCGCGAAGTGCCGTCCGGCATCAAGCCTTTGCCCTGGGTGGCGCGAATCGCCTGACACAGATTGGTCTTGCCTGACTTGCAGAACTTGCACTGGCCGCATTCCGGTGTGTACAGCGGAATCACATGATCACCCACCGCCACCGAAGTCACGCCTTCGCCAATGGCCTCGACGATCGCGCCGCCTTCATGACCGAGGATCGACGGGAAGATCCCTTCCGGGTCAGCGCCCGAAAGGGTGTAGGCGTCGGTATGGCAAACACCCGATGCCACCACGCGCAGCAGCACCTCGCCGGCTTTCGGCATGGCGACGTCGACTTCAACGATTTCCAGGGGTTTCTTGGCCTCGAAGGCAACGGCGGCGCGCGACTTGATCATTCGGATTCTCCGGCAAATAAAAACAAGACCGCGAGTGTAATCCTTCGCCGAACGATGAATAATCCAACCAAAAGCAAAACATTATTGCTGTATAGGGACAATCGTTTATGTCTGACAATCGCTGGGAAGGCATCGACGAGTTCGTCGCCGTGGCCGAATGCAGCCAGTTCACCGCGGCGGCCGAGCGCCTCGGGGTTTCGTCTTCGCACATCAGTCGACAAATCGTACGGCTGGAAGAGCGTCTGCAGACACGATTGCTCTATCGCAGTACCCGACGCGTGACCCTCACCGAGGCCGGTCAGACTTTTCTGCAGCATTGCCAACGCTTGCAGGATGGACGCGAGGAAGCGCTGCGGGCGGTGGGCGATCTCACCAGCGAACCCAAGGGCATGCTGCGAATGACCTGTGCGGTGGCCTACGGCGAGCGCTTTATCGTGCCGCTGGTGACGCGGTTCATGGGGCTGTACCCGCAACTGCGAGTAGACATCGAACTGAGCAATCGCCCACTGGACCTGGTTCACGAAAGTCTGGACCTGGCGATTCGCCTCGGCCGCCTGCAGGATTCGCGCCTGGTCGCCACACGCCTGGCGCCGCGGCGCATGTACCTCTGCGCTTCACCGTCCTATCTGGAACGCTATGGTCGACCCCACAGTGTGTCGGAACTGAGCCGTCACAACTGCCTCATCGGCAGCTCCGACATTTGGCAACTGGAGCAGAACGGGCGGGAATTTTCTCAACGGGTGCAGGGAAACTGGCGTTGTAACAGCGGGCAAGCGGTGCTTGATGCGGCGCTGCAAGGGGTGGGTTTGTGCCAACTGCCGGATTATTACGTGCTGGAACATTTGCACAGCGGTGCGCTGATCTCGTTGCTGGAGGCTCATCAGCCGCCGAACACAGCGGTTTGGGCGCTGTACCCGCAGCAGCGACATCTGTCGCCCAAGGTGCGCAAGTTGGTGGATTACTTGAAGGAGGGGTTGGCTGAGCGGCCGGAATATCGGGGATGACAGTGGCCTGTGCAATTGCTATCGCGAGCAGGCTCGCTCCCACAGAGGTTTTTGGTTGTACCCAACATTCATGGCGACTGAAGATCCAATGTGGGAGCGAGCCTGCTCGCGAAGACGGTCAGGAAGACGCCTCCAGCGCTCAGCGCCGATTCGCCCAACGCTGGCGCAACCACTCCAGGTCTTCCGGCCGGGTGACCTTGATGTTGTCCGATCGCCCCTCGATCAACCGAGGCGCCTGCCCCGCCCACTCCATGGCCGAAGCTTCGTCTGTAATCAGCGCATCCGCCACCAGGCTGTCGGCCAAGGCCCGATGCAAGGCGCCGAGGCGGAACATCTGTGGCGTGTAGGCTTGCCAGATCACGCTGCGATCAATGGTCTCCAGCACACGGCCATGCTTGTCGACGCGCTTGAGGGTATCGCGCGCCGGTACCGCCAACAGACCGCCGACCGGATCGTTCGCCAGCTCATGGAGCAGTCTGTCGAGATCGTCCCGTGACAGGTTGGGCCGCGCGGCGTCATGCACCAGCACCCAATCGAAATCGTCGGCACCCTGCTCATGAAGATGCAGCAAGGCATTGAGCACCGAATCGCAACGCTGCTCGCCGCCGTCCACACGCTGGATTCGAGGATCGCTGGCGCAGGCCAGTGTCGGCCAGTAAGGGTCATCTTGGGCAACGCTGACCACCACGCCCTTGACGGTTGGGTGGTCGAGAAAACAGCCAAGGCTGTGTTCGAGAATGGTACGTCCGCCCAGTTGCAGATATTGCTTGGGACGGTCCGCGGCCATGCGGGCACCGACGCCCGCGGCAGGAATCACGACCCAGAAGGCCGGCAAACGAATACTCATTGGGCCAACTGGTAGAGGGTTTCGCCCTCCTTGACCATGCCCAGCTCATGTCGAGCCCGCTCTTCAACGGTCTCCATGCCTTTTTTCAGCTCTGTCACTTCGGCGTCCATTACCCGGTTACGCTCCAGCAGCGCCTCGTTTTCAGCGTGCTGGTCGGCAATTTGCTGAGTCAGGTCGGCCACTTGCGCCAGGCTGCCATTACCCACCCACAGGCGGTACTGCAAGCCGGCCAGCAAGAGAAGCAAGACAAGAAACAACCAATTGGGACTGCGCATCGAATATCAGTATCCAGTGAAAAAAGACCGCCGTGCCAAACTTGAAGGTCTGATAGCACGAAGCCTGGAAAATCCAGGCTTGTGCTTGATAAGGCATCAGATTAGAGGCAAAACCGTCGCCTTGGCGACCTTTGCGACACAATCCGCTGTCTTTTTACCATTTACCGCTTAGCCGCGAAACTCGGCACGGCCGTTGTACTTGGCCTTGCCATTCAACTGCTCTTCGATACGCAGCAGCTGGTTGTACTTGGAAACGCGGTCGGAACGGCATAGGGAACCGGTCTTGATCTGGCCTGCCGCCGTACCCACGGCCAGGTCGGCAATGGTCGAATCTTCGGTTTCACCGGAACGGTGGGAGATGACCGCGGTGTAGCCGGCAGCCTTGGCCATCTGGATGGCTTCCAGGGTTTCGGTCAGGGTACCGATCTGGTTGAACTTGATCAGGATCGAGTTGGCGATCTTCTTGTCGATGCCCTCTTTCAGGATCTTGGTGTTGGTCACGAACAGGTCGTCACCCACCAGCTGGGTTTTCTCGCCGATCTTGTCGGTGAGGATTTTCCAGCCAGCCCAGTCGGACTCGTCCAGGCCATCTTCGATGGAGATGATCGGGTAGCGCTCGGTCAGGCCCTTGAGGTAGTCGGCAAAACCTTCGGCGGTGAACACCTGGCCTTCGCCGGACAGGTTGTATTTACCGTCTTCGAAGAACTCACTGGCCGCGCAGTCCAGGGCCAGGGTCACGTCGGTACCCAGCTTGTAACCAGCGTTGGCCACGGCTTCGGAGATCACCTTCAGCGCGTCTTCGTTGGACGCCAGGTTCGGCGCGAAGCCGCCCTCGTCGCCAACCGCGGTGCTCAGGCCACGGGCCTTCAGCACGGCCTTGAGGTGATGGAAAATCTCGGTGCCCATACGCAGGCCTTCGGAGAAGGACTTGGCGCCAACCGGCTGGACCATGAATTCCTGGATGTCGACGTTGTTATCGGCATGCTCGCCGCCGTTGATGATGTTCATCATCGGCACCGGCATCGAGTAGACGCCCGGGGTACCGTTCAGGTTGGCGATGTGCGCGTACAGCGGCAGGTCCTGATCCTGGGCGGCAGCCTTGGCAGCGGCCAGGGAAACGGCGAGGATCGCGTTGGCGCCCAGGGTCGCTTTGTTTTCGGTACCGTCGAGTTTGATCATGGCCTGGTCGAGGGCTTTCTGGTCAGCAGGGTCCTTGCCCAGCAACAGGTCGCGGATCGGACCGTTGATGTTGGCGACGGCTTTCAGCACGCCCTTGCCCAGGTAACGGCTCTTGTCGCCATCACGCAGCTCCAGCGCTTCGCGCGAGCCAGTGGAAGCACCGGACGGCGCGCAAGCGCTGCCGATGATGCCGTTATCGAGAAGCACGTCCGCTTCGACAGTGGGGTTGCCACGGGAGTCGAGAACTTCACGACCTTTGATGTCGACGATTTTTGCCATTGTTGTGAACACTCCAAAGTTGACTAGAACGTTGCAGAAAACGTGCTCGCTCTCAGTTGCGATTCAGTCAAGAGACCGAATGGGAGCGCTTCGCG
Organism: Pseudomonas sp. AGC41; assembly: GCF_057334555.1. Taxonomy (NCBI): domain Bacteria; kingdom Pseudomonadati; phylum Pseudomonadota; class Gammaproteobacteria; order Pseudomonadales; family Pseudomonadaceae; genus Pseudomonas; species Pseudomonas sp. AGC41. The sequence goes on along the minus strand of NZ_JBHFJB010000039.1, from coordinate 172,647 downwards.
CTCCAGCGGGAGCAAGCTCCCTCGCCACAGCAAGCCATGCTCCCACAAGAGCAGCGCGGCCAGCAGGCCAGAGCGATAATCGAGCGGTACTTTACCGGAGAAAGCCGTGTTACGCGGTTTCTATCGTCGGAAAACCCTTGACCAGCTCGTCCAGCGCCTTGAGCTGAGACAGGAAAGGTTCCAGCTTGTTCAAGCGCAGGGCACAAGGGCCGTCGCACTTGGCGTTGTCCGGGTCAGGATGGGCTTCGAGGAACAGGCCCGCCAGGGACTGGCTCATGCCGGCCTTGGCCAGGTCGGTGACCTGGGCGCGACGACCACCAGCGGAGTCGGAACGACCACCGGGCATCTGCAGCGCATGGGTGACGTCGAAGAACACCGGGTACTCGAACTGCTTCATGATACCGAAGCCGAGCATGTCCACCACCAGGTTGTTGTAGCCGAAGCTCGAACCGCGCTCGCAGAGGATCAACTGATCGTTGCCGGCCTCTTCGCACTTGCTCAGGATGTGTTTCATTTCCTGAGGCGCGAGGAACTGGGCTTTCTTGATGTTGATCACCGCGCCGGTCTTGGCCATCGCGACTACCAGGTCGGTCTGGCGCGACAGGAAGGCCGGCAGCTGGATGATATCGCAGACCTCGGCGACCACCGCAGCCTGCTCAGGCTCGTGCACGTCGGTGATGATCGGCACGCCGAAGGCTTGCTTGATGTCCTGGAAGATCCGCATGCCCTCTTCCAGGCCCGGACCACGGTAAGACGTCACGGATGAACGGTTGGCCTTGTCGAAGCTGGCCTTGAACACGTAAGGGATGCCCAGCTTCTGGGTGACCTTGACGTATTCCTCGCAGACCTGCATGGCCATGTCGCGGCTTTCCAGCACGTTCATGCCGCCGAACAGCACCATGGGTTTGTCGTTGGCAATCTCGATGTCGCCGACGCGGATGATCTTCTGGGCCATGGTCTTACGCCTTCTTTTGGTGTTGAGCCAAAGCGGCTTTCACGAAACCGCTGAACAACGGATGACCGTCCCGCGGTGTCGAGGTGAACTCCGGGTGGAACTGGCAAGCGACGAACCATGGATGATCCGCAGCCTCGACCACTTCAACCAGTGCACCATCACCGGAGCGGCCGGAGATTTTCAGGCCGGCTTCGATCAGTTGTGGCAGCAGGTTGTTGTTGACTTCGTAGCGGTGGCGGTGACGCTCGACGATCACATCCTTGGCGTAGCAATCGTGCACCTTGGAGCCAGCTTCAAGCAGGCACTCCTGGGCACCGAGGCGCATGGTGCCGCCCAGGTCGGAAGTTTCGGTACGCACTTCGACCGAGCCGGTGGCGTCTTCCCACTCGGTGATCAGGCCCACGACCGGGTGGCCGCTGGTGCGATCGAATTCGGTGGAGTTGGCGTCCGTCCAGCCCATCACGTTACGGGCGAACTCGATGACGGCCACTTGCATGCCGAGGCAGATGCCCAGGTAAGGCACCTTGTTTTCGCGAGCGTATTGCACCGCGGTGATCTTGCCTTCCACACCCCGCAGACCAAAGCCGCCCGGCACCAGGATCGCATCGGCGCCTTCAAGCAGACCGGTGCCCTGGTTCTCAATGTCTTCGGAATCGATGTAGCGCAGGTTGACCTTGGTACGGTTGCTGATGCCGGCATGACTCATCGCCTCGATCAGCGACTTGTAGGCATCCAGCAATTCCATGTACTTGCCGACCATGGCGATGGTGACTTCGTGTTCCGGGTTGAGCTTGGCATCAACCACCGCGTCCCATTCGGACAGGTCGGCACTGGCACATTGCAGGCCGAAGCGCTCGACGACGAAGTCATCCAGGCCCTGGGAATGCAGGATGCCGGGGATCTTGTAGATGGTGTCGGCGTCTTCCAGGCCGATCACCGCACGCTCTTCGACGTTGGTGAACTGGGCGATCTTGCGACGCGAGGACATATCGATCGGGTGATCGGAGCGGCAGATCAGCACGTCCGGCTGCAGGCCGATGGAGCGCAGCTCCTTCACCGAGTGCTGGGTCGGCTTGGTCTTGGTTTCACCAGCGGTGGCGATGTACGGGACCAGCGTCAGGTGCATCAGCATCGCGCGCTTGGCGCCGATTTCGAAACGCAGCTGGCGGATGGCTTCGAGGAACGGCTGGGATTCGATATCGCCCACGGTACCGCCGATCTCGACCATCGCCACGTCGGCATCGCCGGCGCCCTTGATGATGCGGCGCTTGATTTCGTCGGTGATGTGCGGGATGACCTGGATGGTCGCGCCCAGGTAGTCACCCCGACGCTCCTTGCGCAGCACGTGCTCGTAGACACGGCCGGTGGTGAAGTTGTTGTTCTGGGTCATGGTCGTGCGGATGAACCGCTCGTAGTGGCCCAGGTCCAGGTCGGTCTCGGCGCCGTCGTGGGTGACGAACACTTCACCGTGCTGGAACGGGCTCATGGTGCCCGGGTCCACGTTGATGTACGGGTCCAGCTTGAGCATGGTGACCTTAAGTCCCCGCGCCTCCAGGATGGCCGCCAATGAAGCCGAGGCAATGCCTTTCCCCAATGAAGAAACAACACCGCCCGTGACGAATATGTAGCGCGTCATGAAAAACCCTAGAAGTCTGCGTTAAAGCGGTCCGAGCCGCCGGGGAGAGCGAAGGAAGGCCGAAGCCCCCGATCACCTGCATTAATCACAGTGCACCTTTCAAAAAAACCGCCGCGTCGGGACAGACCGGAGGTGAAATCACCGGTACGTTGCTCGCTACACATTTTTTGGAATCGCCCAGCAAAGACTGCTTGGTAATCGGCAACTCCTGCAATTCAGGCGAATCCACAGAAGTTGTATCAAGAAGGGAGCGTAGTCTACCGGAAAGCCCCTTTCAGCTCAAACCCAGATCTTGGCTTTCATGGCTGCCAGATCAGTTGCCAACTGCCGTTAGCGTCCCGATCGAAGCCCGGAAGGCTGGCCAGCCCTAGCAATTGCTCGCCCCGATAGAGCAACGGCAATCGAGCGCGAACGAACGCCGGCACGCTGTTTTCGTTGAGCAAACGCTTGAGATCACGGTGTCCGCGCCCCGGCAACGCCATGACTTCGCCGCCCTGGCGATAACGGATGCACAGCGCTCCCGCAGGGGCTTCGCCACGAAAGATCACCCGGCCATTGCCCGGCAGCGATAACGGCTGATCGACCTGAGCCCATCCAATGGGACCCGCAACTGGCTGCAGCCAATGGTCGGATAACCACCAGATGCGTCCGCCGGTCCGGTGCAATTCGCCGTCCGCCAGTCGCCAGACCGGATGGCCATCGTCCCTGGCATCACGCAGCGAGTCCCAGCCAACCCAATGGTCACTGTCGGGAAGCCTCGTCACGGGTGCCAGCCAATGGCTCAATACGTTGCGCTGGCGGGCCGGTGACAAGGCCCGCAAAGGCGCCAACTCAAGAGACCGTAACCCGAGCCAATCGAACGTGTTGGGGGTCAGGACACGTTCCAGATCGATCTGCGCCAGTTCGTCCAGCAAGCCCTGCGCCTCGCTCAGGTGCGCGGCGCTGCGCGCGAGGGTCGTCGATGCCTGGGGCCACTGCTCGACCAAAACCGGAAAGACCCGCTGGCGCAGGAAATTGCGGGCGTAACGATGATTATCGTTGGAAGGGTCTTCGACCCAGCTCAAACCGTGCTGGTTGGCATAGGCCTCCAGTTCCGTCCGGGAAACATCGAGCAATGGCCGCAACAAATATCCATGCCCCAAGGGCCGCTGCCTCGGCATCGCCGACAAACCCCGTGCCCCTGCCCCGCGCAGCAGACGAAACAACAGCGTCTCGGCCTGGTCATCCCGGTGCTGGGCGGTAAGCAAGACTTCGTTGCCCTGCGTCGCGGCGGTGAAAGCCGCATAACGCGCGTCACGGGCGGCTCGTTCGATGCTGGCGCCGGGGCTGACTCGCACATTGACCACCTCCAGAGGCACGCCAAGGGCTGCGCAAACCCGATGACAATGTTCCGGCCAGGCATCGGCCACAGCCTGGAGGCCATGATGGACGTGGATGGCGCTTAGCGCAGGCAACGAATGGTTTTTCGAAAGGGCCGCGAGCAGATGCAACAGGACGGTGGAGTCGAGGCCACCGGAGAAAGCGATGCGCCAGGTGGCGGCGTTGCGCCAGGGGGATAGCTGGGTGAGAAGCCGGGCCGTCAGGTCAATGCTGGGTTGATTCATGGAAACTGGCCTTCACACAAAGCAAATGTGGGAGCGAG
>NZ_JBHFJB010000039.1:164347-168394 GCF_057334555.1 Pseudomonas sp. AGC41 | reverse complement strand
GCGGTGTATCAGTCAACTCATCTGTTGAATGTCAATCCGCTTTCGCGAGCAGGCTCGCTCCCACATGGGTGTTGCAGTCGAATCAGAGACCGTAGCTCATCAACCGCTCGTAGCGACGAGCCAGCAGCGCGTCGTTATCGAAGTTCTTCAGCATCGACAGCTGCGCACTCAGCTCCGCACGAATCAGCGCTGCGGCTGCGGCCGGGTCGCGATGAGCGCCGCCCACTGGCTCGTTGATCACTTTATCAACGATGCCCAGCCCCTTCAGGCGTTCGGCGGTGATGCCCATGGCTTCCGCGGCGTCCGGCGCCTTCTCGGCGGTTTTCCACAGGATCGAGGCACAGCCTTCCGGCGAGATCACCGCGTAGGTGGAATACTGCAGCATGTTCAATTGGTCGCAGACACCGATGGCCAACGCACCGCCGGAACCGCCCTCGCCGATCACGGTGGCGATGATCGGGGTCTTCAGACGGGCCATGACGCGCAGGTTCCAGGCAATCGCTTCGCTCTGGTTGCGCTCTTCGGCGTCGATGCCCGGGTAGGCGCCCGGCGTGTCGATGAACGTCAGGATCGGCATCTTGAAGCGCTCGGCCATTTCCATCAGGCGACAGGCCTTGCGGTAGCCCTCCGGACGCGGCATGCCGAAGTTGCGGCGGACTTTCTCGCGCACTTCACGGCCCTTCTGGTGACCGATGATCATCACCGGCTGGTCATCCAGACGGGCGACACCGCCGACGATCGCGGCGTCATCGGAGAAGTGACGGTCGCCGTGAAGCTCATCGAACTCGGTGAAGATGTGTTCAATGTAGTCCAGGGTGTAGGGACGACGCGGATGCCGCGCCAGACGCGCGATCTGCCAGCTGGTCAGCTTGCCGAAGATGTCTTCGGTCAGCGTGCGGCTTTTGTCCTGCAGCCGAGAGATTTCATCGCCGATATTCAGCGAATTGTCGTTACCGACCAAGCGCAACTCTTCGATCTTGGCTTGAAGGTCGGCGATCGGCTGTTCGAAATCTAGAAAATTCGGGTTCATAGGCGTCCGTCTTGGGTCGACGTCCAAGAGAGCTTGGGCCGGCCGGTTGTCTATTCGCGCCTACCTTAAGGGAGAGGCGCGTTCAGGTCGAGATTAAAAATTCGAGTCGAGGTCAGGGGCGCTCCAGGTTCAGGAGTGGCCCCTGGCCGTCAACGGTATTGGAGGAAGACGTTGTCTTTGCCGAACTGGTCACGCAAGGCTTGAATCAACGCATCCGCCGGGTCGATCCGCCAGCCCTCGCCGAACTGCAGCACGGCCTTGGCATCGGGGCGCACGTATTCCATGGTGATCGGGCACGCACCACGGTGGCGCTTGAACAACTCGCCCAACCAGCGTAGCTGATCGCCCTTGAGGTCCTGGGTCTGCAACTTCAGGCGCAGGCTCTCGGCCAGGTTGGTACGGGCATCCTCCATGCTCATCACTCGTTTGACCCGCAGCCGCAGGCCGCCGGAGAAGTCGTCGTTACTGACCTCGCCTTCCACCACCACCATTGCATCCGTCTGCAACAGCGACTGCGCCGAATGGAACGCATCGGCAAACAACGACGCTTCGATACGCCCGGAGCGGTCATCGAGGGTGATGAAGCCCATCTTGTCGCCCTTTTTATTCTTCATCACCCGCAGCGCGATGATCATGCCGGCGACGGTTTGCGTATCGCGGGCGGGTTTCAGGTCGATGATGCGCTGGCGAGCGAAGCGGCGGATTTCGCCCTCGTACTCATCGATCGGGTGGCCGGTCAGGTACAGGCCCAAGGTATCTTTCTCGCCCTTGAGGCGTTCCTTGAGGGTCAGTTCCTTGGCCTTGCGATGGTTGCCGTAGACGTCGGCGTCTTCCTCGACGAACAGCCCGCCAAACAGGTCGGCGTGGCCACTATCGTGGGTGCGGGCCGTCTGTTCGGCCGCCTTGATCGCCTCCTCCATCGCCGCCAGCAACACCGCGCGGTTGCGGTCGATATTGGCCTGGTAGGCCTTGGGCTCATCGTGGAAATACGGCCCCAGACGGTCCAGCGCACCACTGCGGATCAAACCGTCGAGGGTGCGCTTGTTGATGCGCTTGAGGTCGACCCGGGCGCAGAAATCGAACAGGTCCTTGAACGGCCCGTCCTGGCGCGCTTCGGTGATCGCCTCCACCGGGCCTTCGCCCACGCCCTTGATCGCGCCAAGGCCATAGATGATCCGGCCTTCATCATTGACGGTGAACTTGAACTCCGAAGCGTTCACGTCCGGCGCGTCGAGGCGCAGCTTCATGGTTCGCACTTCCTCGATCAAGGTCACGACCTTGTCGGTGTTGTGCATATCCGCCGAGAGTACCGCGGCCATGAACGGCGCCGGGTAGTGCGCCTTCAGCCACGCGGTCTGGTACGAAACCAGGCCGTAGGCGGCGGAGTGGGATTTGTTGAAGCCGTAGCCGGCGAACTTTTCCACCAGGTCGAAGATGTTGCCCGCCAGGTCCGCATCGATGCCGTTGTTCGCACAACCCTCGATGAAACCACCGCGTTGCTTGGCCATCTCCTCCGGCTTTTTCTTACCCATGGCTCGACGCAGCATGTCCGCGCCGCCGAGGGTGTAACCGGCCATGACCTGGGCAATCTGCATCACCTGTTCCTGGTACAGGATGATGCCGTAGGTCGGCGCCAGCACCGGCTTGAGGCCGTCGTACTGGTAGTCGGGGTGCGGGTACGCCAGCTCGGCGCGCCCGTGCTTGCGGTTGATGAAGTCATCGACCATGCCCGATTGCAGCGGGCCCGGACGGAACAGGGCCACCAGTGCGATCAGGTCTTCGAGGCAGTCGGGCTTGAGCTTCTTGATCAGCTCCTTCATGCCGCGCGATTCAAGCTGGAACACCGCGGTGGTTTCGGCTTTCTGCAACAGGCTGTAGGTCGGCTTGTCGTCCAGCGGAATGAAGGCGATGTCCAGCGGCTCTTCGCCGACCTTGGCCCGGTCGCGGTTGATGGTCTTGAGCGCCCAATCGATGATCGTCAGGGTCCGCAGGCCGAGGAAGTCGAACTTCACCAGGCCGGCCGCCTCGACGTCGTCCTTGTCGAACTGGGTCACCAGGCCGTCGCCCTCTTCGTCGCAATAGATCGGCGAAAAGTCAGTCAGTTTGGTCGGCGCGATCACCACGCCACCGGCGTGCTTGCCGACGTTACGCACCACGCCTTCGAGCTTGCGGGCCATTTCCCAGATTTCCGCCGCTTCTTCATCGACCTTGATGAAGTCGCGCAGGATCTCTTCCTGCTCGTAGGCTTTTTCCAGGGTCATGCCGACTTCGAACGGAATCATCTTCGACAGGCGATCCGCCAGGCCGTAGGACTTGCCCTGCACCCGCGCCACGTCACGCACCACCGCCTTGGCGGCCATGGAACCGAACGTGATGATCTGGCTCACCGCGTTGCGGCCGTATTTCTCGGCCACGTAGTCGATCACCCGGTCGCGACCGTCCATGCAGAAGTCGACGTCGAAGTCGGGCATGGAGACCCGTTCCGGGTTGAGGAACCGTTCGAACAGCAGGTCATATTCCAGCGGGTCGAGGTCGGTGATCTTCTGCACGTAGGCCACCAGCGACCCGGCGCCCGATCCACGACCAGGGCCTACCGGCACGCCGTTGCTCTTGGCCCATTGGATGAAGTCCATCACGATCAGGAAGTAACCGGGAAAGCCCATCTGGATGATGATATCCAGCTCGAAATTCAGCCGGTCGACATAGACCTGGCGCTTGGCTTCGTAATCTTCGGTGGTGTCCTTGGGCAGCAAGACGCTGAGGCGCTCTTCGAGGCCGTCGAACGACACCTTGCGAAAATATTCATCGATGGTCATGCCATCGGGAATCGGGAAGTTGGGCAGGAAGTGCTTGCCCAGCTTCACTTCGATGTTGCAGCGCTTGGCGATCTCGACGGTGTTTTCCAGCGCCTCGGGCAGGTCGCTGAACAGCTCCGCCATCTCCTCGGCGCTCTTGAGATACTGCTGGTCGCTGTAGTTCTTTGGCCGGCGCGGGTCGTCGAGGGCCCGGCCCTCACC
>NZ_JBHFJB010000039.1:162409-164327 GCF_057334555.1 Pseudomonas sp. AGC41 | reverse complement strand
GCTCGTGGGCCTCGAAATCTTCCTGCTTGATGAATCGCACGTCGTTGGTCGCCACCAGCGGCGCGCCCAGCTTGTCGGCCAGGGCCACGGCGGCGTGCAGGTGCTCTTCGTCATTCGGACGGTTGGTGCGTTGCACCTCGATATAGAACCGGTCCGGGAACACCGTCATCCAGCCGCGAGCCAGTTGTTCGGCTTCCTCGGTGTTGCCGCTGAGCAGGGCCAGGCCGATCTCACCTTCCTTGGCCGCCGACAGCATGATCAGCCCTTCGCTGGCCTCGGCTATCCACTCGCGCTCGATGATGATCGAGCCATTGCGCTGGCCGTCGATAAAGCCGCGGGAAATCAGCTCGGTGAGGTTGCGGTAGCCCATGGCATTCATCACCAGCAGGCTGATCCGGCTCAGCGGTGCGTCCGGGTCCTTGTTCGCCAACCACAAATCGGCGCCGCAGATCGGCTTGATCCCGGCGCCCATGGCGTTCTTGTAGAACTTGACCAGCGAGCACATGTTGTTCTGGTCGGTAACCGCCACGGCAGGCATGTTCATGCCCACCAGGGTCTTGACCAATGGCTTGATCCGCACCAGGCCGTCGACCAGGGAATATTCAGTGTGCAGGCGTAGATGAACGAATGAAGCCGGCATAGTGATCCTGCGTTAAGTCATGAAAACAACAAGGCCCGGATTGTACCGGGCCTTGGGTAAAACATCAGCCATGAGTGGTCAGCCTGACAAAGGCCTGCATCAGGAAACCAGAGCCTGATTGCTCACAATCAAGCCTTCGCGAGCCTCGTAAGCCAGCCGCACCGGGGCGAATGAACGCCGGTGGATGGGCGTCGGCCCGAGGCGCGCCAAGGCTTCCAGATGAACGGGGGTCGGGTAGCCCTTGTGGCCGCCGATGCCATAGCCCGGGTAGATCAACTCGAACGCGGCCATTTCCCGGTCACGGCTGACCTTGGCCAGAATCGACGCCGCTGCGATAGCCGGCACCTTGCCGTCGCCCTGGATGACCGCTTCAGCGCGCATCGACAGCTGGGGACAGCGGTTGCCGTCGATCATCGCCAGCCGCGGCGTGATGTGCAGGCCGTGTACCGCCCGCTGCATCGCCAGCATGGTGGCATGCAGGATGTTCAACTCGTCGATCTCTTCGACTTCGGCCCGGGCAATGCACCAGCTCAAGGCTTTTTCGCAGATTTCGTCGTAGAGTTTTTCACGCCGGGCTTCGGTGAGCTTCTTGGAATCATCGAGCCCCAGGATCGGCCGCTTCGGATCGAGGATCACCGCCGCCGTCACCACCGCACCGCACAACGGGCCACGGCCCACCTCATCGACACCCGCGACCAACTCTTCGACTTCGGCGACCAGGTTGAAATCCAGGCCCATCTGCAGCTTCACGTTGCTCATCGTCTGGCGCCGATCAAGGTCAGTACCGCGTCTGCTGCCTGGTTGGAAGCATCGCGACGCAAGATACGGTGGATTTCGTCAAAGCCCCGGGTCTGTTCCTCGCCGCCATCGATCAACGGCAAAAGCGTGCTGGCCAGGGACTCGGCGGTCGCGTCATCCTGCAGCAGTTCAGGCACCAGCAGGCGCTGGGCCAGCAGGTTCGGCAGGGAAACATAAGGGCTCTTGACCATGCGCTTGAGAATCCAGAACGTCAACGGCGCCAGGCGATACGCAACCACCATCGGGCGCTTGTACAACAATGCCTCAAGGGTAGCAGTGCCGGAAGCAATCAACACGGCATCGCAGGCCGCCAGCGCTTGATGGGATTGGCCGTCGAGCAGCGTGACCGGCAAATCGCGATCGGCCAGGAGCGCTTCGAGCTGGACCCGTCGCTGTGGACTGGCGCACGGCAAGATGAATCGTACGTCCGGACGCACCGCCCGCAGACGCTCGGCGGCGTCGAAGAACAGCCCGCCGCGG
>NZ_JBHFJB010000039.1:154825-162370 GCF_057334555.1 Pseudomonas sp. AGC41 | reverse complement strand
GGCGACTCACTTCGCCGCCTCGGCTCCCGGGCATCAACGCCACCAGCGGCCCCGCGGCCAGGCCCAGCGCCTGGCGAGCCGCCTCGCGGTCCGCCTCCAGGGGAATGGTGTCGGCCAGGGTGTGACCGACAAATCGCACGGGCACGCCTTTTTCTTCGTAGAACCGGGCTTCGAACGGCAGCAGCGTGAGCATCAGGTCGCAGCCCTCGCGGATCTTCAACACGCGCTTCTGTCGCCAGGCCCAGACCGACGGGCTGACGTAATGCACGGTCTTGATCCCGGCCTGGCGCAGCTTGAGTTCGATATTGAGGGTGAAATCCGGCGCATCGATACCGACGAACACATCCGGTTTTTCTTCGATCAGCGTCTGGATCAGCTTCTTGCGCCGGGCCAGCAGCTCACGCAAGCGGCCGAGCACTTCCACCAGCCCCATCACTGACAGGCGCTCCATCGGGAAGTAGGACACCAGTCCCTCGGCCTCCATCAATGGCCCGCCTACCCCGATGAACTCGACCGCTGGATGCTGCGCCTTGAGCGCGCGCATCAAGCCGGCGCCCAGGATGTCACCGGAAGCTTCGCCCGCCACCAGTGCGATACGCAGGTTCGCCATGGTCAGCGGGTGATGCCGCGGGTCGAAGACAGGATGGAATCGCGGAATGTGGCGACTTCCGGAAACTGTGCCGCAGCCTCGGCCAGTTCGGCGAGCGCCTGCTCGACCGTCAGGCCCTGGCGATACACAACCTTGTAGGCGCGACGCAGGGCAGTTATGGCCTCTTCACTGAAACCACGCCGACGCATGCCTTCGAAGTTCATGCTGCGAGCCTCGGCCGGATTGCCGAACACCGTGACATAGGCAGGGACGTCCTTGCCGATGGCGGTGCCCATGCCGGAGAAGCTATGGGCGCCAATGTGGCAATACTGGTGGACCAGGGTGAAACCGGACAGGATCGCCCAGTCGTCCACGTGCACGTGACCGGCCAACGCGGTGTTGTTGACCAGGATGCAGTGGTTGCCAATGACGCTGTCGTGGCCGATGTGGGCATAGGCCATGATCAGGTTATGGTCGCCCAATGTCGTTTCGCAACGGTCCTGGACGGTGCCACGGTGAATCGTCACGCCTTCGCGGATCACGTTGTGATCACCAATGACCAGGCGGGTTTCTTCACCTTTGTACTTGAGGTCGGGCGTGTCCTCGCCTACCGATGAGAACTGGTAGATGCGATTGTGCCGGCCAATCCGGGTCGGCCCCTTGAGAATTACGTGGGGGCCGATCACCGTGCCCTCGCCGATTTCCACACCTGCGCCGACGATCGACCAAGGGCCAACCTCGACATCGGCGGCCAGTACGGCCGTCGGATCGATGATTGCGCGAGGGTCAATCAAACTCATAGCTTGCGTTCCGCACAGATGATTTCAGCGGAGCAGACCGGCTTGCCGTCGACCGAAGCCTGGCATTCGAATTTCCAGATCTGGCGCTTGCAACTGATGAATTTGGCCTCGAGGATCAATTGGTCGCCCGGGGTGACCGGCTGGCGGAAGCGCAGCTTGTCGGAACCGACAAAGTAGTAAAGCGTGCCGTCGGCAGGCTTCACGTCGAGCATTTTGAAACCAAGGATCCCGGCAGCCTGAGCCATCGCCTCGATGATCAATACGCCCGGCATGATTGGATGCGCGGGGAAGTGACCATTGAAGAATGGCTCGTTGATGCTGACATTCTTGTAGGCGCGAATGCGCTTGCCTTCAACATCCAGGTCCACGACCCGATCCACCAGCAGGAACGGGTAACGGTGAGGCAGGTATTCGCGAATCTCGTTGATGTCCATCATTTCGGGGGGAAGCCTATGTAAAGATTGGGAGCGCACGATTGACGCGCACCCCGCTAGCAAATCAAGGAGGCCAGGGCCTAGCGGCTGTGCACACTTGATATGGAAATGGTATCAGCCATCTGATGAAGCATTACCGCCAGGGGTCACGTCCCCTACACGCTTTTCCACCTGCTTGAGGCGCCGCGCGATGTCGTCGAGCTGGCGGATACGCGCCGCGCTCTTGCGCCACTCGGCAGCCGGTTGCATGGCTGTGCCGGAAGAATAGGCACCCGGCTCGGTAATCGAGTGGGTCACCATGGTCATCCCGGTCAGGAACACGTTGTCGCAGATATCGATATGGCCCACCAGACCCACGCCACCAGCAAGCATGCAGTGCTTGCCGATTTTGGTGCTGCCGGAGATGCCCACGCAGGCGGCCATGGCGGTGTGATCACCGACCTGGACGTTGTGCGCGATCTGGATCTGGTTGTCGAGCTTGACGCCATTGCCAATGACCGTATCGGCCAGCGCGCCACGGTCGACGGCGGTGTTGACGCCAATTTCCACGTCATCGCCGACGGTTACCCCACCGACCTGGGCAATCTTCTGCCAGATACCCTTCTCATTGGCAAAACCAAAGCCTTCGCCACCGAGCACTGCGCCAGACTGGATCACCACGCGCTTGCCGATGCGCACATCGTGATACAGCGTCACCCGGGGAGCCAACCAGCCACCTTCGCCGATCTCGCTACGCGCGCCGACGAAGCAATGGGCGCCCAGCGTCACGCCGGCGCCAATCCGGGCCGCGCTTTCAATCACCACAAACGGGCCAACACTGGCCGAGGGATCCACCACGGCGTCCGCCGCGACCACTGCAGTCGGGTGAATACCGGCAGCCGACTTGGGCTTGGGATCGAACAGATGGGAGATCCGCGCATACGCAAGGTAGGGGTCCGCCACAATCAGCACATCACCGGCAAACCCTTCGGCATCACCGGCCTTGAGCAACAGCGCGGCGGCCCGACTGTCAGCCAGGTATTTGCGGTATTGAGGATTTGCCAGGAAGCTCAACTGAGCTGGGCCAGCCTCTTGCAAAGTGGCTAGCCCAGTGATGACCTTCTCCGGGTCGCCACGCAGGGTGGCGCCAAGGAACTCGGCCAATTGGCCGAGTTTGATAGTCGCTGTCATGGATTACTTCAGCTGATTCATGCGCTCGATAACCTGGCGCGTAATGTCGTACTGAGGTTTGACATCAATCACTGCACCACGCTCGAACACCAGGTCAAAACCACCCTTCTTGATGACTTCTTCCACAGCGCTATCGAGTTTCGGCTTGAGCTGCTTGAGCATTTCACGGTCGGCAACGGCTTTCGCTTCGTTCAGCTCCTTGGACTGGAACTGGAAGTCGCGGGCCTTTTGCTTGAATTCAAGCTCCAGACGCTCGCGCTCACCCTGGGCCATTTTGTCGCCACCGGCGACCAGACGATCCTGGATACCCTTGGCGCTGCTTTCCAGGCCTTTGAGCTTGGTCAGTTGCGGGCCGAATTTTTTCTCCGCGTCCACGGCGTATTTCTTCGCCGCATCGGATTCCAGCAGGGCCATCTGATAGTTCAGGACGGCGATCTTCATGTCGGCAAAAGCCGGACCTGCGACCAGTACGGTCGCCAGGAGAACCAATTGAGTCAACTTACGCACGATGTACTCCTACAAAATCCATTGTCGTTATCTTGGGTCAGACGCTTAGAACGTCTGGCCGAGGGAGAATTGGAAAACTTGGGTTTCAGCGTCATCCGGTTTCTTGATCGGCATCGCCAAGGCAAAGCTCAACGGGCCCAGCGCGGTGACCCAAGTCACGCCGACGCCGACGGAGCTGGCCAGGTTGCTCAGGCTGATGTCGTTGCACTCGGTGTTGGACCGGGTGCCGTTGGCATTGGTGGTGTCGTCGCAGCTGGAGTCGAATACGTTACCCACGTCCCAGAATACCGAGGTACGCAGGGAGCGCTGATCCTTGACGAACGGCATCGGGAACAGGAGTTCGGCACCGCCCTGGATAAGCACGTTGCCACCAAACGGCAAGGGGTCCTGATCCGGGTCACGGATGGTGCCTGGGTTACTGCCCGTACTTGGTGTACTGCGCGGACCCAGGGTGCTGTCCTTGAAGCCACGCACCGAGTTGAAACCACCGGCGTAGTAGTTCTCGTAGAACGGCAGGCCGTCGGTCGAACCGTAACCATCCCCATAGCCCAGCTCGGTGTGCAGGCGCATGGTGTAGTTGTCGGACAGCGGCTGGAACAGTTGGCCGCGGTAGTCGAGCTTGAAGAACGACAGGTCGCTGCCAGGCGTGGTGGTTTCCAGGACCAGGCTCTGGGAACGGCCACGGGTTGCCAGCACACCCTTGTTCAGGGTCGACTCGGACCAACCGACAGACGCCTTGAAGTTCAGGTACTTGTCGCCCTCTTTCTCGACGAAATCAAAAATTTCGTCGACGGTGTAGCGGCCAGTGCTGATCTCGTCCTGCTGGGCGGTAAGGCCGAAGGTCAGGCGCGAAGTTTCGCTGATCGGATAGCCGATGTTGACGCCTGCACCCAGGCTGTCCACCGCATAGCTGGAGATGTCAGAGTCGAGCTCGTCGTAGTCGGTGGTGCGATAGAAGGCGTTGTAGCCCAGGCTCACACCGTCGGCAGTCCAGTAGGGGTCCACATAACCGAAGTTGTAGCGGGTCTGGTACTCGCTGCGGGTCAGGCCCACGCTGACGCGGTTACCGGTACCGAGGAAGTTGTTCTGGGTAATCGAACCACCGAGGATCAGGCCGGCGCTCTGGGCGAAACCGACACTGGCGGTGATCGAACCGGAGGCTTGTTCCTCGACACTGTAGTTGACGTCTACCTGGTCATCGACGCCCGGCACGGCCGGGGTCTCGACGTTGACCTCCTTGAAGAAGCCCAGGCGCTCCAGGCGGGTCTTGGACTGGTCGATCAGGTAGGTCGAAGCCCAGCCACCTTCCATCTGGCGCATTTCGCGACGCAGAACCTCGTCCTCGGACTTGGTGTTGCCACGGAAATTGATACGGTTGACGTAGGCGCGCTTGCCGGGGTCCACGGCGAACGTGATGTCGACGGTATGGTCTTCATCATGAGGCTGTGGCACGCCGTTGACGTTGGCGAAGGTGTAGCCTTCGTTACCCAGGCGGCGGGTGATCAGCTCGGACGTAGTGGTCATCAGCTTGCGCGAGAACACCTGCCCTTTCTGCACCAGCAGCAGCGACTTGACCTGGTCTTCCGGAACCTTCAGGTCACCACTGAGCTTGACGTCACGAACGGTGTACTTCTCGCCTTCGTTGACGTTGACAGTGATGTAGACGTGCTTCTTGTCCGGGGTAATGGACACCTGGGTCGAAGCGATGTCCATGTTGATGTAGCCACGGTCCAGGTAGTAGGAACGCAGGCGTTCCAGGTCACCGGAGAGTTTTTCGCGGGCGTACTTGTCGTCGTTCTTGAAGAACGACAGCCAGTTGGTGGTCTTGAGTTCGAACAGGTCGATCAGGTCTTCATCCGGGAAAACCGTGTTGCCCACCACGTTGATGTGCTGGATGGCAGCGACGGTGCCTTCGTTGATGTTGACTTTCAGGCCGACGCGGTTGCGCGGCTGCGGCACGACTTCGGTATCGACCGTCGCCGAATAACGGCCTTGGGCAACGTACTGGCGTTGCAACTCGTTACGGACGCCCTCGAGGGTCGCGCGCTGAAAGATCTCGCCTTCGGCCAGGCCGGATTGCTTGAGGCCTTTCATCAGGTCTTCAGTAGAGATCGCCTTGTTGCCTTCGATCTCGATACTGGCAACCGATGGACGCTCGACGACCGTGATGACCAGGACATTGCCGTCGCGGCCCAGCTGGATATCTTGAAAGAAGCCGGTCTTGAACAGCGCACGAGTGGATTCCACCAGGCGCCGATCATCCGCCTGCTCGCCGACGTTCAACGGCAAGGCACCAAAGACGCTACCTGCGGAAACCCGCTGGAGGCCGTTGACGCGAATATCAGAGATAGTGAAGGACTCGGCGTGAACTTCGGCGATCATCAATACGGTGAGAACCGCAGTTAGCAGCAGACGTTTCATGAAGTCCTTTCTTATTCCAACTGGCAATAAACAAACTGCCGCAAAATGCGGCAGATTCGCAATTCAGCGAAGCGTTACAGACGACCCAGATCGTTGACCAAGGCAAGCAACATCACCCCGACCACCAAGCTGATACCGATCTGTATCCCCCAACCTTGCACCCGATCCGACAAGGGACGACCACGCGCCCACTCGATCAGATAAAACAGCAGATGCCCCCCATCCAGTACCGGAATGGGCAGCAAATTCAGAACCCCCAGGCTAATGCTCAGATAAGCAAGGAAATTCAGGAAATCAGCGACGCCCGACTGGGCAGAAGCGCCCGCCACTTTAGCAATGGTTATCGGTCCACTCAAGTTTTTTACCGAGAGCTCACCGAACAACATTTTCTTCAGCGAGTCGAGGGTCAGCACACTCATGGTCCAGGTACGACGCGCACCCTCGCCAATCGCCTCGACAGGGCCGAAGCTGACCTCGCGGATCATTTCCGGCGGCCACTCGACAGCCTTGACGCCTGCGCCCAGGTAACCGGTCGGCGCCTTGCTTTCGCCACGGGCGACCAGGGTCACCGGGACGTCGATTGAAGCACCGTCGCGTTCGACGCGCAGCATGATTTTGGTATCAGGACGTACACGAACCGAATCAACCACCTGTTGCCAGTCGCTGACCGCCTGACCATCGAATGCCAGCAAGCGGTCGCCGGTTTTCAGGCCCGCGGCGTGAGCCGGGCCTTTCGGATCGAGCTCGGCCAGCACAGGCGGCAGCGCCGGACGCCATGGGCGGATCCCCAGGGAACGGATCGGATCCGGCTCGTCGGCGCCCTTGAGCCAGTTGTCGAGAATCAGCTCTCGCGGCGAATCCGCCGTCGAGCCCTGCTCACGCACCAGCAATTGCAGCGAGCCACTTTCGCCCAGGCGACGCACCAACTGCAGGTTGACCGCCGCCCAGCCCGAGGTGGGCTCACCATCGATGGCGACAATTTCCTGGCCTGCGCCCAACCCGGCCCGAGCCGCCACGCTGCCGGCCTCTACCGCACCGATGACCGGGCGCACCTGCTCGCTGCCGAGCATTGCCAACGCCCAGAAAAACACCAGGGCCAACAGGAAATTGGCAATCGGGCCCGCCGCCACGATGGCGATACGCTGACGAACGGTCTTGCGATTGAAGGATTGGTCAAGCTGATCGACAGGCACTTCGCCTTCGCGCTCATCGAGCATCTTGACGTAGCCGCCCAGCGGGATGGCCGCGACGACGAACTCGGTGCCCTGCTTGTCGTGCCAGCGCAGCAAAGGCATGCCGAAGCCAACGGAAAAACGCAGAACCTTGACGCCACAGCGACGCGCGACCCAGAAATGGCCGAATTCGTGAAAAGTGACCAGCACCCCCAGCGCAACCAGGGTGCCGACAATCATATAGAGCGCGCTCATCTGTTTTCTCCACAATCCTGCCCGGGACAACCCTGGCTAAGGTACCGCAGTCTCAACGCCCGTGGCGCTTCAACCAATGGCCCGCCAGCTCACGAGCCCTGGCGTCGACGGTAAATACCGCATCGAGATCATCAAGCGAAACCACGGCCTCGAGATTCAAGACTTCCTCGATGATACTCGCGATCTCGAGGTAACGG
>NZ_JBHFJB010000039.1:144845-154757 GCF_057334555.1 Pseudomonas sp. AGC41 | reverse complement strand
GACACGCCCATCGAGAAACGCCGCGACCGCCACTTCGTTGGCCGCGTTAAGCATGGCCGGGGCACTGTTGCCCGCCTCGGCTGCCTGCCGCGCCAGGCGCAGGCACGGAAACCGCTGCTCGTCGGGCGCCTGGAAATCCAGGCGGGCGATGGCAAACAGGTCCAGCGGCGCCACCCCCGAATCGATCCGCTCCGGCCAGGCCAGCGCGTTGGCGATCGGCGTACGCATGTCCGGATTGCCCAACTGGGCTAGCACCGAACCATCGACATAGTCCACCAGGGAGTGAATCACGCTTTGCGGATGGATCACCACCTCGACCTGGGACGGCCGGGCATCGAACAGCCAGCAGGCCTCGATCAGCTCCAGCCCCTTGTTCATCATGCTGGCCGAGTCCACGGAGATCTTGCGCCCCATGGACCAGTTCGGGTGAGCGCAAGCCTGCTCGGGGGAAACATGCACCAATTCTTCCAGGGGTGTCTGCCGGAATGGACCGCCAGATGCTGTCAGAAGAATCCGCCGAACGCCGACCGCCCCCAGGCCGCGGGAAAAATCCTGCGGCATGCATTGGAAAATCGCATTGTGTTCGCTGTCGATGGGCAGCAGTACCGAGCCGCTTTTGCGCACCGCCTGCATGAACAGTGCACCGGACATCACCAGCGCTTCCTTGTTCGCCAGCAGGATTTTCTTGCCAGCCTCCACCGCCGCCAGCGTCGGACGCAAGCCCGCCGCCCCGACGATCGCCGCCATCACGGCGTCGACTTCAGGGTCGGAAGCCACTTGGCAAAGGCCCTCCTCCCCCACCAGCACACGGGTTTGCAGGCCAGCGGCGCGCAGGTCGTCCTGCAGCGCCCGCGCCACATCGGCATGTGGTACCACGGCAAAGCGCGGCGTGTGACGGATGCACAGCGCCAGCAGCTCGCTCAGGCGGGTGAAGCCACTAAGGGCGAATACCTGATAGCGCTCCGGATGCCGACCGATGACATCAAGGGTACTCAGTCCAATGGAGCCCGTGGCCCCCAGAACGGTAATCTGCTGAGGACGACTCACGGTGCCGCCATCCACAACAGCACGGCGAAGATCGGGATCGCGGCTGTCAGGCTGTCGATACGGTCCAGTACACCACCGTGGCCTGGCAGCAGGTTACTGCTGTCCTTGACCCCGGACTGGCGCTTGAACATGCTTTCGGTCAGGTCGCCGACGACCGATACGAAAACCACCAGGGCCGCGCCGAACAGGCCCATCAGCAATTGCGCGACGGTCCAGTCCCGCACAAAACCGACCACAGCGGTGATGACCAGGCTCAGGGCCAGGCCTCCGTAGACACCTTCCCAACTCTTGCCCGGACTGACCTTCGGCGCCAGCTTGCGCTTGCCAAAGGCACGACCGGAGAAATAGGCACCAACGTCAGCCCCCCAGACCAGCACCATCACCGCCATGATCTGCCAGTTGCCCAGTGCGCCCTGCTTGATCCAGATCAGCCCTTGCCAGGCCGGCAGCAGGATCAACAGGCCGATCATCAGCTTGGTCGCGGCATTGGCCCAGTGGTGCGTAGTGCGTGGGTAGGTCAACACCAGGAAGGTTGCCGTCGCCCACCACAGCACTGCCGCCCCCAGCACCCACGGCGCGATGCCAGGCACGAGGTACATGATGAACAGCATGGCGGCGACCACTGCGGCGTAGATCATGCGCGCCGACTGCGCAGCAAAACCTGCCAGCCGCGCCCATTCCCAGGCGCCCAGCGTCACGACCAGACCGATGAACAGGGCGAAGCCGGCGCCTTCAAGCAGGAAAAAGCCAGCCAAGGCGATGGGCAACAGGATCAGGGCGGTGATGATTCGTTGTTTGAGCATTAAACCCGGGCTCCAGCTTCGATCTGCTCGCTCGTTTTACCGAAACGACGCTGACGGGAAGCGAAATCGGCCAGCGCAGTGCGCATGGCTTCGTGTTTGAAGTCCGGCCAGAACAGGTCGGAGAAGTACAGCTCGGCGTAAGCCAGCTGCCAGAGCAGGAAATTGCTGATGCGATGTTCGCCACCGGTGCGGATGCACAGATCCGGCAACGGCAGGTCGCCGGTTGCCAGGCAGGTCTGCAACAGCTCGGGCGTGATGTCTTCGGGCCGCAGGTGACCGGCCTGGACTTCCCGCGCCAGGCGCTGGGCCGCCTGGGCGATATCCCACTGGCCGCCATAATTGGCGGCAATCTGCAGCACGAACCGATCGGCGCCAGCCGTGGCGGTCTCGGCTTCGCGCATCGCAGCCTGCAGTTCCGGATGAAAGCGCGAGCGATCACCGATGATCCGCAGACTGATTTTGTTCTCGTCGAGGCGCTTGGCTTCGCGCCGCAACGCCTTGAGGAAGAGGTCCATCAAGGCGCTGACTTCATCGGCCGGACGCTGCCAGTTTTCGCTGGAAAACGCGAACAGGGTGAGCACCTCGACCCCGGCCTCGGCGCACACTTCAATGACCGCCCGAACCGCGTCGACCCCGGCTTTATGCCCGGCAACACCGGGCATAAAGCGCTTCTTGGCCCAGCGGTTATTGCCGTCCATGATGATCGCCACATGGCGCGGTACCGCGAACGGCACGGCCTGCTTGGTCTTATCCATGAAAACGAGACCCTTATACGGCCATCAGGTCTTTTTCTTTCTCGTCCGTAGCCTTGCTGATCTGGGCCTCGGATTCTTTGGTCAGCTTATCGATATCAGCGATGGCACGACGCTCTTCGTCTTCACTGATTTCCTTGTCCTTGACCAGCTTCTTCAGCTCACCCAACGCGTCACGACGGATATTGCGCACGGCAACACGCGCATCTTCCGCGGCGCTACGGGCCTGTTTCGTGAAGCCTTTGCGCGTTTCCTCGGTGAGGGCCGGCATCGGGATCAGCAGCAGCTCGCCCAGGTTGGTTGGGTTGAGGTTCAAACCGGCGCTCTGGATCGCCTTGTCTACAGCAGCGAGCATGTTGCGCTCGAAAGCCACGACCTGCAGGGTGCGCGAGTCTTTCACGGTGACGTTGGCGACGCTGCTCAGCGGCGTGTCAGTGCCGTAGTAAGGCACCATGACGCTACCGAGGATGCTCGGGTGAGCCTTGCCGGTACGAATCTGGCCGAATGCGTGGCTCAGGGACTCCAGGGATTTCTGCATGCGCTCTTGAGCGTCTTTCTTGATGTCGTTGATCATTGCTTGCCTTCCTCGATCAGTGTTCCTTCGGCGCCACCGTGCACAATGTTGAGCAGGGCCCCGGGTTTGTTCATGTTGAAAACGCGCAGCGGCATCTTGTGGTCGCGGCACAGGCAGATAGCGGTCAGGTCCATTACACCCAGCTTGCGATCCAGCACTTCATCGTAGGTCAGATGATCGAACTTCTCGGCATGCGGGTCTTTGAATGGGTCTGCGGTATACACGCCGTCAACCTTGGTTGCCTTGAGCACGACATCGGCGTCGATCTCGATCGCTCGCAGGCACGCGGCCGAATCCGTGGTGAAGAACGGATTGCCGGTACCGGCGGCAAAAATCACCACCTCCTTGGAATTGAGGTGGCGCATGGCCTTGCGGCGATCGTAGTGATCGGTCACGCCGACCATGGAAATGGCCGACATCACGATGGCGGAGATATTGGCACGCTCCAGCGCGTCGCGCATAGCCAGGGCGTTCATCACAGTGGCCAGCATGCCCATGTGGTCGCCCGTGACCCGATCCATGCCCGCCGCGCTCAGCGCCGCGCCACGGAACAGGTTGCCGCCGCCGATGACCAGGCCGACCTGAACGCCGATCCCGACCAGCTGGCCAACTTCCAGGGCCATGCGGTCCAGCACCTTCGGGTCGATCCCGAACTCTTCCGAGCCCATCAGGGCCTCGCCGCTAAGCTTGAGTAGAATGCGTTTATAGCGAGCCTGATAACCACTGCCCTGCTGAGCCATTGCGAATCTCTCCTGCGGCGTATTTTTCAAAAAATTCTGTTGCGGGCTGTTTGCAGCCTGCGTTCACTCTAGCTTGACGCTGACACAGCGCCATCGGAACACGGCTTTGTAAGCCAGTTCCGACAGGAAACCAATATAAATCGGCATCCTTATCCGAAAAGAGGCTGCGCGCGTGAGCGGGCAGCCTCTTCAGGGCGACAGTTATACAAACTGTCTTATTGCTTGCTGGCAGCCAGCTGAGCAGCCACTTCTTCAGCGAAGTTGTCTACTGGCTTCTCGATGCCTTCGCCCACTTTGAAGTAGGTGAAGGAAACGATTTCAGCGCCGCCCTTCTTGGCCAGTTCACCGACCTTGATTTCAGGGTTCTTGACGAACGCCTGCTCAACCAGGCTGGCTTCAGCCAGGAACTTGGTGATACGACCGGCAACCATTTTTTCAACGATCTCGGCCGGCTTGCCTTTGATCTTGTCTTCGTTGAGCTGCATGAACACAGCTTTTTCACGCTCGATGGCGTCAGCGGAAACTTCCGACGGCAGCAGGAACTCAGGGTTGCTGGCGGCGACGTGCATTGCGATGTCTTTGGCCAGCTCGACGTTGCCGCCTTTGAGGGCCACAACAACACCGATCTTGTTGCCGTGCAGGTAAGAACCGACAACATCGCCTTCGACGCGAACCAGACGACGGATATTGACGTTTTCGCCTACTTTGGCAACCAGGGCTTCACGAGCCGATTCCTGAGCGGCGATCAGCGGAGCTGCGTCGGTCAGTTTGTCGGCGAATGCTTTTTCGACGCTGGCGGCAACGAATGCTTTGAAGTCGTCTTGCAGGGCCAGGAAGTCGGTCTGCGAGTTGACTTCGATGATAACGGCAGCTTTACCGTCATCCTTGATGCCGATCGCGCCTTCAGCGGCAATGTTGCCGGCTTTCTTGGCAGCCTTGATGGCGCCCGAAGCGCGCATGTCATCAATGGCTTTCTCGATGTCGCCGCCAGCCTTGGTCAAGGCTTTCTTGCAGTCCATCATGCCTTCGCCGGTACGCTCGCGCAGTTCTTTGACCAACGCTGCAGTAATCTCTGCCATTTCAAAATCCTCTTGGATAGGTTTTCAACCATTCCACCCGACCGAACGGGCGATCAATTCTTCCTGAAAAACCACTGCTTATAGACCGCGGCAGGTTACAAACAGGTAGCTGCGCTGGCGACAAGTGGTTTTCGAGGTGGCAAAAAGGGGGCCAAGCCCCCTTTTGCTTACTGAGTCAACGCCAGGGCGTCAATTACTCAGCGGCTGCTGCCGGAGCTTCTTCAGCGAAGACTTCGGTGCCGCCATTAACATTGTTGCGACCACGGATCACAGCGTCAGCCATCGAACCCATGTACAGCTGGATGGCGCGAATGGCGTCATCGTTGCCTGGGATGATGTAGTCAACGCCTTCCGGGCTGCTGTTGGTATCGACAACGCCGATGACCGGGATACCGAGCTTGTTGGCTTCGGTGATCGCGATGCGCTCGTGGTCAACGTCGATCACGAACAGCGCGTCAGGCAGACCGCCCATGTCCTTGATACCGCCCAGGGAGCGGTCCAGCTTCTCAAGATCACGAGTGCGCATCAGCGCTTCTTTCTTGGTCAGCTTGGCGAAAGTACCGTCTTCGGACTGAACTTCAAGGTCACGCAGACGCTTGATGGAAGCGCGAATGGTCTTGAAGTTGGTCAGCATGCCGCCCAACCAGCGGTGATCGACGTACGGCGAACCGCAACGTGCTGCTTCTTCAGCAACGATCTTGCCAGCGGAACGCTTGGTGCCGACGAACAGAATCTTGTTTTTGCCCTGGGCCAGGCGCTCTACGAAGGTCAGTGCTTCGTTGAACATCGGCAGGGTTTTTTCAAGGTTGATGATGTGGATCTTGTTGCGCGCGCCGAAAATGTATTTGCCCATTTTCGGGTTCCAGTAACGGGTCTGGTGGCCGAAGTGCACACCGGCCTTCAGCATATCGCGCATGTTGACTTGGGACATGATAGTTCCTTGATAAGTCGGGTTTGGCCTCCACGTATCCCAATGACCAACCAGCGGCTGTAAAGGCCGAAGGCACCCAGGTCATCGTGTCGACACGTGTGTGGATTTAAGCTTACGGGGTCATCCCCGGAAAGCGGCGCATTTTATACCACAGCAAGGACGAAAACGAAACCCGGATTCTGAAATCCTGGCGAAGCGCTTGCGCGCCGCCCGTTCATTGCCTGGGATACGCACCCTTATAGAGAGAAGCGATGCACGCAGGCGCGGATTTGCGCTGATCGTCTGGTAGAATCGCCTTTTTCAGGGCCGCAACGACATCATCCGCCGCCCATTTCGTTTTGAACAGCGCCGTCGGGCGCAGAGAGAGCCTGTATGACCGTCACCCTCAAGACTCCCGAGGACATCGCAAAAATGCGTGTCGCCGGCAAACTCGCCGCCGAAGTGCTGGAAATGATCGCCGACTACGTCAAGCCGGGCGTCACCACCGAAGAGCTGGACCGCATCTGCCACGACTATATCGTCAACGAGCAGAAGGCCATCCCGGCTCCGCTCAACTATAAAGGCTTCCCGAAGTCGATCTGCACCTCGATCAACCACGTGGTCTGCCACGGCATCCCCAACGAGAAACCGTTGAAGGATGGCGACACCCTGAACATCGACGTCACCGTCATCAAGGACGGCTACCACGGCGATACCAGCCGCATGTTCCACGTCGGCAACGTTCCGGAGTGGGCCGAGCGCCTGTCCAAGGTCACCCAGGAATGCATGTACATGGCCATCGAGCTGGTTAAACCGGGCTGCCGCCTGGGTGAAATCGGCGAAGTGATCCAGAAGCACGCGCAGAAGAACGGCTTTTCGGTGGTGCGTGAGTTCTGCGGCCACGGCATCGGCAAGGTGTTCCACGAAGAACCGCAGATCCTCCACTACGGCCGCGCCGGTACCGGGATGGAACTGCAGGCGGGCATGACCTTCACCATCGAGCCGATGATCAACCAGGGCCGCGCCGACACCAAGGTACTGGGCGACGGCTGGACCGCCATCACCAAGGACCGCAAGCTGTCGGCGCAGTGGGAGCACACGCTGCTGGTCACCGAGACTGGCTACGAGATCTTCACCCTGCGCAGCGATGACACCATCCCCCGTGTCTCCGCCTGATCAGAGCCCAGCCTGACCGATCCGATAGATATAGATAGAAAGGAAAGCCATTCAATGCCGCAGGTGGATCCCGAACTCTTCGACCGCGGCCAGTTCCAGGCTGAACTGGCCCTGAAGGCAAGCCCCATTTCGGCATTCAAGAAGGCGATCCGCCAGGCCCACGAAGTGCTCGACCAACGCTTTCGCAGTGGCCGCGATATTCGCCGGCTGATCGAGGACCGCGCCTGGTTCGTCGACAACATCCTGCAAAAGGCCTGGGAGCAGTTCAACTGGAGCGAGGACGCCGACATCGCCCTGGTGGCCGTGGGCGGCTACGGGCGCGGCGAACTGCACCCCTACTCCGATATCGATCTGCTGATCCTGCTGGAGAGCGCCGACCACGAGATTTTCCGTGATTCCATCGAGCGTTTCCTCACGCTGCTCTGGGACATCGGCCTGGAAGTCGGCCAGAGCGTGCGTTCGGTGCAGGAATGCGCCGACGAGGCCCGCGCCGACCTCACGGTGATCACCAACCTGATGGAAAGCCGCACCATCGCCGGCCCCGAGCGCTTGCGCCAGCGCATGCTCGACGTTACCAGCACGGCGCACATGTGGCCGAGCAAGGACTTCTTCCTGGCCAAGCGCGCCGAGCAGAAGGCTCGCCACCACAAGTACAACGATACCGAGTACAACCTGGAACCCAACGTCAAAGGCTCGCCGGGCGGGCTGCGGGACATCCAGACCATCCTCTGGGTCGCCCGCCGCCAGTACGGCACGCTGAACCTGCGCGCCCTGGCCGGCGAAGGTTTCCTCGTGGAAAGCGAGAACGCCCTGCTGGCCTCCTCCCAGGAATTCCTCTGGAAGGTCCGCTACGCGCTGCACATGCTCGCCGGGCGCTCCGAGGACCGCCTGCTGTTCGATCACCAGCGCTCCATCGCCGGCCTGCTGGGTTACGAGGGGCAGGACGCCAAGCAATCCATCGAAAACTTCATGCAGCAGTACTACCGCGTGGTGATGAGCATTGCCCAGCTCAGCGAACTGATCATCCAGCACTTCGAGGAAGTCATCCTCGCGCCGGAAGACGAGGCGCCGCCGCAGCCGATCAATTCCCGGTTCCAGTTGCACGACGGCTACATCGAGGCGCGCCACGCCAACGTGTTTCGCCGCACGCCGTTCGCCATGCTGGAGATTTTCGTGCTCATGGCCCAGCAGCCGGAAATCAAGGGCGTGCGCGCCGACACCATCCGCCTGCTGCGGGAAAACCGTCACCTGATCGATGACGACTTCCGCCACGACATTCGCAACACCAGCCTGTTCATCGAGCTGTTCAAGTGCAAGATCGGCGTACACCGCAACCTGCGGCGCATGAACCGCTATGGGATCCTCGGGCGTTACCTGCCGGAGTTCGGCTACATCGTCGGGCAGATGCAGCACGACCTGTTCCACATCTATACGGTCGATGCGCACACGCTGAACCTGATCAAACACCTGCGCAAGTTGCAGTACACCCAGGTGTCGGAGAAATTTCCGCTGGCCAGCAAGCTCATGGCCAAGCTGCCCAAGCCCGAGCTGATCTACATGGCGGGGCTGTATCACGACATCGGCAAGGGCCGCCACGGCGACCATTCGGAGATTGGCGCGGTGGATGCCGAGGCGTTCTGCCAGCGGCACCAGTTGCCGGTGTGGGACAGCCGGTTGATCGTCTGGCTGGTGCAGAACCACCTGGTGATGTCGACCACCGCCCAGCGCAAGGACTTGTCCGACCCGCAGGTGATCCACGATTTTGCCCAGGCGGTGGGCGATGAAACCCGCCTGGATTATCTCTACGTGCTGACCGTGGCCGACATCAACGCCACCAACCCGACCCTGTGGAATTCCTGGCGCGCCAGCCTGTTGCGCCAGCTGTACACCGAGACCAAGCGTGCCCTGCGCCGTGGTCTGGAAAACCCGGTGGATCGCGAAGAACAGATCCGCCGCACCCAGAGCGCGGCCCTGGACATCCTGGTGCGCGGCGGCACCGATCCGGATGATGTCGAGCAGCTCTGGTCGCAACTGGGCGATGACTACTTCCTGCGCCATACCGCCGGCGATGTGGCCTGGCACACCGATGCGATTCTCCAGCAGCCGGCCGATGGCGGGCCGCTGGTATTGATCAAGGAAACCACCCAGCGCGAATTCGAGGGCGGCACGCAGATCTTCATCTACGCCCCGGACCAGCACGATTTCTTCGCCGTGACCGTGGCCGCGATGGACCAGCTCAACCTCAACATTCATGACGCCCGGGTCATCACCTCGAGCAGCCAGTTCACCCTCGACACCTACATCGTGCTCGACACTGACGGCGACTCGATTGGCGACAACCCGGCGCGGGTCAAGCAGATTCGCGATGGACTCACCGAAGCCCTGCGCAACCCGGCGGACTACCCGACCATCATCCAGCGCCGGGTTCCGCGCCAGCTCAAGCATTTCGCCTTTGCGCCGCAGGTAACGATCCACAACGACGCACAGCGCCAGGTCACCGTGCTGGAACTCAGCGCGCCGGACCGCCCGGGCCTGCTGGCGCGAGTCGGGCATATTTTCCTGGAGTTCGACCTGTCGCTGCAGAACGCCAAGATCGCGACCCTCGGCGAGCGGGTGGAAGACGTGTTTTTCATCACCGACGCCCATAACCAGCCGCTGTCCGACCCGCAGTTGTGTAGCCGCTTGCAGGAAGCGATCGTGCGGCACTTGAGCGTCAACCAGGAACCCGACATCAACCTGACGCGCATCAGCATCTGAACGAACATATCCCCTGTGGGAGCGAGCCTGCTCGCGAAAGCCGCGGATCAGTCAATGATTTTGTCGACTGACAC